>JAKPGH010000253.1 GCA_029550985.1 Bacillota bacterium | reverse complement strand
CTCTCTGGTCACCGAGGAGCAGCTCATCCAGCTCTCCACCGGGGTTGACCTGGATGGGCGTCCCACTTTGCCCGCCAAGGTCCATGTCCTCACCGAGGAGCCCGGCCGCACGGTGCTGCAAATCACCATCTACGAAGGGCGCAACCGCCAGGTGCGCCGGATGTGCGAAGCCGTCGGGCTGGAAGTGGCCAGGCTGCGCCGCACCCACATCGGGCCCATCAAGCTGGGAATGCTGCCCCCCGGCAAATTCCGGGAGCTGACCCCCGCCGAGCTGGCCGCGCTGCGCAACGCCCTGTCCAAAGGCGAAAGCCAGCAACAAAAGGATTAGCAGCCCCTTGCCAACTGTTCCGGTTCGCGCAGGGCAGACGTATCAGGAAAATGACACCGAAAGGAGCTGAAATCCCGCGTACTGGGCTGTTTGCTATGGCGGCAGTTCCCAGGGGAAATGGTTATGCTGGAGATTGTTCCAAATGTGGACGACAGAATGCTGGCCGTTTACTGCAGAAAGTGCGGTAAGCTGCACGGCCCTTCCTTTTATCTGTATCTTGCGGTGGACGGGGGCGAAACCCTGGCCGCCGGACTCTTTGAGGTGGAAAGCGACAAGGTCAACGTGGTCTACTACGAAAGCAGGGAGGACGACCCCTACCTCTTTGACGCCATTTTGCGCGCCGGCCTCAACTACGCGTCGGAGCACGGCATTACCCAAGGCCACCTGCCCGAACACTTCCGCGGCGAGCACAAGGCTTACTTTGCCAAGCTCAACTATCCGCCCCAATCCACCTTTGACATCACAAACTTTTTCCGCAAATACAAGAGCTGTTGTCTGTAAGGACTTTTTCAAAACCGGCATCCCTTGGGAGGCTGGTTTTTGTGTTTGGATGGGAAATGGACTGGCGGAAAAGCATGCTTCATCCAAATAGGGAAAGAATAGCCTGGTTTCGCTCACTTGTTCTTTTTCTTTCCAAACCGGAAAAACTATGCTATACTTTAAGTTGAGTATTTGCGGCCGCGTATATTGAAAGGCTTTGCTGCCAACACTACATACTGGAAATTTCTGACGTGAAAGGAGCTTCAGTATGAGTGAACAGCAGCGCAGGCGCAGGGCCGCAACCATGTCCTCGGAAGAAGACACCGCCGAAAACGAGGAAGAAACAGCCGATATCCAGCAAGAGCAAACCGACCAGATTATCCAAACCGGCGGCATCACCACCACCAAAGGAAGGCACACCATTCACTGCCTCACCATTGTCGGGCAGGTGGAGGGACACTACATCCTGCCCCCTCAAAACAAAACCACCAAGTACGAGCACGTCATTCCCCTGCTGGTGGCCATTCAGGAAAACCCGGAAATCGAAGGGCTGCTCATCGTTCTCAACACGGTTGGGGGCGACGTGGAGGCGGGCCTTGCCATTGCCGAACTCATTTCCGGCATGCGAAAGCCCACCGTCTCCCTGGTGCTGGGAGGAGGCCATTCCATCGGAGTGCCTTTGGCGGTCAGCGCGAGGGTCAGCTTTATTGCGCCTTCCGCCACCATGACCATCCATCCGGTGCGGATGAACGGCTTGGTGCTGGGAGTTCCCCAGACCCTTTCCTATTTTGATAAAATGCAGGAGCGGATTGTCCGCTTTGTGGTGGAAAACTCCAACATCTCCAACGAGGAGTTCCGCCGGCTGATGATGCAGACCGGGGAGCTGGTCATGGATGTGGGCACCGTCCTGGACGGGCCGGAGGCGGTCAAGTGCGGCCTCATTGACCATCTGGGCGGCCTTTCGGACGCGGTGGAATGCCTCTACCGCCTCATTGAAGAGGAGCAGGAGCCCCAAAAGCAGTCCAAAAAGAATGCAAAGGCCAAGGCGTCCAAGGCCCAAGGCAAACAGTCCAGCCGGGCAAAGAAGCCTTCGGTGGCAAGCCCTCGGGCCATCGCCCAGGTGGAGGGAGAAAAGCGCCGCCGAGGACGTCCCCGCAAAGTGTCTCCCTCCGTTTCGGCGGAGGCTTTCGTCGACACCTCCTGGATTCGCCAAAGCGAGGCCTCCTATTCGGATGTCCCTTCCGACAAAAATCTCCATCTCCCGGTATCCGGCGGCTCTACAATAGAATCAAAAGCCCCTTCGGACCCCCAAGGACGGTGACGGCTATGGTGATTCATTCTGTCATGCCCTATCCCTTTTTGATGGAGCAGCCGGAACAGGCCACTTCCACCGTGATGGAAATTCAGGGCGGCTATCTGGAAGGGTACCACACGCCGAAAGGGTTTGTGGCCAGCCGCCTTATTACCACCGACCCCGCTTTGTATCTCAAAGCCGAATATGCCCCGGGCAGCATCATACGCCCGGGAGGCAACCCATAGATTTTACTTTCCGCAGACCCCGGAACTCTTCCGGGGATACATATTCGCCGCCGATTTCGGCCGGATTTTTTTCTGCGGTTTTCTGGCAGATCACCTTAGGGGGATGGCCCCATAACACCAACCGAAATCGGAGGTTTCGTTTATGAGCATCGGCAACGCGATTTTTCAGGGCATCGTGCAGGGATTGACAGAGTTTCTCCCGGTGTCCAGCTCGGGGCATTTGTCCCTGATTCAATATTTTACCGGGCAGGGGGCGGAGCAAGGGGTGCTCTTTACCGTCATGCTGCACCTGGGCACCTTGCTGGCGGTGCTGCTTGCCTTTTGGGGCACCATCTGGGACTTAATTAAGGAATTCTTCGCCCTGCTGCGGGATATTTTTACCGGAAAATTCACCGTCAAAGCGGTGGACGGCAAGCGCCGCATGATTTTTCTGTTGTTTGTGGCCTGCCTGCCCCTGCTCATCACCGTGCTTTTTAAGGACTGGTTTGAGTCTTTGGCCACCGACCAGAGCATCCTGGCCGAGGGCATCTGCTTTCTCATTACCAGCGCCCTGCTGTTTTTGTCGGACAAATGCGTCAAGGGCAGAAAAAACGCCGCCACCATGCAGTATCGGGACGCCGTCGCCATCGGCATCACCCAGGCCATCGCCCCCTTGCCGGGAGTATCCCGCTCCGGCTCCACCATTGCCATGGGGCTGCTGGCGGGCCTTGAGCGCAAATACGCCGTCGCCTTTTCCTTTATTTTGGGCGTTCCCGCCGTTTTGGGCGCCAACCTGCTGGAAATCGGCAAAATCGCCGAGGAAGGGCTGACCATTCCCATTCCTGCTTTGTTGGCGGGGATGCTCTGCTCTCTGATTTTTGGAATTTTGGCCATCCGTCTGGTGCGCTGGCTGGTGGTCTCCGACCGGTTTGTGTGGTTTGCATGGTACACCCTGGTTCTGGGGATTGTGGTCATCGCCGCCGCCGTGTTTGAAAACATGACGGGACACCTGCTGCAAAAAATCATCATGGGGACCTGACCGTTCGCCAGGACAAAAACAAAGGACCGAAAACATGCGCCCGGCAGATGCGGCATGGTTTTCGCAGCCGGGCCTTACAGGACATTCTAACGTAAAGAGGTAGTATCCGCTATGGCAACCAGTACCAAAGGGAAAAGAAAAAGCACCAAACGCTCTCCCGCCCGGGAGACCAAAGCCACCACCCATGCCCGCAAGCAGATGTGGGCCGTGGTGCTGTTTGCGTTGGGCATATTGTTGGGAGCTTTCACCTTTGTGGAAGGGGACAAGCTCTGGAAGGTACTGCACCAGTTTTTGTTCGGCATGTTGGGGTTAAGCGCCTATTTCCTCGCCCCATTGCTGATTTACATAGCTTTGGTGGCCGCCATGGACAAGCCTTTGTCCTCCATTCAGGCAAAGCTCTGGCAGGTCATCACCCTGATTGTGATTTTGGCCGGCGCCTTTCAGATTTTCGGCCCGGGGCTTCCCCAGCAGGAGAATTTTGTGGAGAACGTCATTTTCCTGTATCAGCAGGGGTCAACGCCCAAGGGCGGCGGCTTGCTGGGCGCCCTCATCGCCTGGCCTCTGCTGGCGCTCTTTGAAAAAACCGGCGCCGCCATCATTATTTCCCTGCTAATTTTTGTCTTTGTGATGCTGATCACCGGCTCCACCCTCATCGGGTTGATTCGCGCCGCCAAAAAGCCGGTGGAAGGGTTGGAGGCCACCTACACCCAGCAGGTGCTGGGGCGGCAGGAGCGTCAGGCCTCCGCCGCCGAAAAGCCAAAGCGGGGCAAGAAGGCGCCTGCACCTCCCCAGCCGGAGACAGCGCCGCCCAAGGCCCGGTTTGACATTGACGTAGACATCAGCGAGGACACCTACGTCGAGCCCGAGCAGGAAGATGCCGCCGCTGAGGCGCAGGCCAGCAAAAGCCGGCTGATGCATTTGGCAGGACCCGACAGCCCGGTGGAGATTATCTCCGCCCAGGAACTGCGGGGGACGCCGGAAGAGGAAACCAAAGAGCCGGATGCCTTCAGCCACCCTCTGGAAGAGGATATTCTGCAGGCGGAGCAGGAAGGGGATATTTCCGAAATCGTGAACCGGTTTGTGGGCAATACGGCGCAGGAATCGCCTTCCTGGGAATCGGTTCCCGAACCCGTTACCCAGCCATTGTACGATGTAGTCGGCGAGCCGGAGGCACCTGCCGAGCCGGTTTCCGAGCAGCCTCTTTACCCGACGGCGACGCCCCCCGCGCCTCCGCCTCCTCCCAAATACGAGTTTCCCCCCATCAATCTGCTCAAGATGGGAAAGGCCCCCAGCGGGGTGGATGTCAGCGAGGAGCTCAAGCACAACGCCCAAACCCTGGTGGACACCCTCAAAAGCTTCGGGGTCCAGACCCGCATCATCGACATCTGCCGCGGCCCTGCCGTCACCCGGTATGAGCTGCAGCCCTCCGCCGGCGTGAAAATCAGCAAAATCACCGGACTTGCCGACGATATCGCCCTCAACTTGGCGGCGGCCGGCATCCGCATCGAAGCCCCCATCCCCAACAAGGCGGCGGTGGGCATCGAGGTTCCCAACAAAACCGTCAGCGTGGTCACCATTCGGGAAATCATCGAATCCCCGGAATTTCAATCCAGCCAGGGCGGGCTCACCGTCTGCCTGGGAAGGGATATTGCCGGCAGCATCACCCTGGCCGACATCAGCAAAATGCCCCACCTTCTCATTGCGGGCTCCACCGGTTCCGGCAAGTCGGTCTGCATCAACTCCATCATCATGAGCCTGCTGTACAAGTACTCTCCCGAGGAGGTCAAGCTGCTGATGGTGGACCCCAAAGTGGTGGAGCTGGGGGTTTACAACGGCATCCCCCATCTGCTGGTGCCGGTGGTCACCGACCCCAAAAAGGCGGCGGGCGCCCTCAACTGGGCGGTGGGGGAGATGATGAACCGCTACAAGACCTTTGCCGCCAACGCGGTGAAGGATTTGACCGGCTACAACCGCCTGGTCCAAAACCGGGACGACCTGGAGCCCATGCCCAAAATCGTCATCATCATCGACGAGCTGGCCGACCTGATGATGGCCGCCCCCAACGAGGTGGAAGACGCCATCTGCCGGCTGGCTCAGATGGCCCGGGCTGCCGGCATGCATCTGGTCATTGCCACTCAGCGGCCTTCGGTGGACGTCATCACCGGCGTCATTAAGGCCAACATTCCCAGCCGGATTGCCTTTGCGGTGTCCTCTCAGGTGGACAGCCGAACCATTCTGGACATGGGCGGCGCCGAAAAGCTGCTGGGCCGCGGCGATATGCTCTTTTACCCGGTGGGAGTCTCCAAGCCTATGCGAGTGCAGGGCTGCTTTGTCTCCGAAAGCGAAGTGGAAAGCGTCGTCTCCTTTATCAAGGAAAGCGCCTCCGCCACCTACGACGACGCCATCGCCCAGGATATCGAACGGCTGGCGGTGGTGGCCAAGGGCAAAGGCAAACAGGCTGCCGAGGACTTGGATGACGAGGAGGACGAAATGCTGCCTCAGGCCATCGAGTGCGTGGTGGAGATGGGACAGGCCTCCACCTCCGCCCTGCAGCGCCGCCTCAAGTTGGGGTATGCCCGGGCGGCCCGCATCATCGACCAACTGGAGCAAAAGGGAATTGTGGGGCCTTTTGAAGGCAGCAAACCCCGGCAGGTGTTGATTTCCAAAGAACAGTGGATGGAAATGAAGCTCCAGGGAGCGGAAAGCGCCCTTCTGCAGGAACATTCCAGGGGAGCCACCGCCCACAGGCTGCCCGCCGACGACCCGGTGATTCCGCCGGAGCGGGGCGGCGTCAAACCTCGGCCCGACGAGTTTGAGTTCATCGACCTGCCTCGATAAGCGCTGATAAATCGATTAAAACGACATATCCTATGGGTGCGGTGCTTCTGAGGATGCACCGCACTTCCTTTCGTTTTCCTTGACAACCTGTTGGTATTTGCGCATAATAATAATTGCCCTAAAAGGAGAAATCGAGGATAATACTATGAGAGTGATTACCGGAACAGCCCGGGGACGCAAGCTGCAAACTCCCGCCGGAACAGCGGTGCGCCCCACCTCCGATATGGTGAAGGAGGCTGTCTTTTCCATCGTGCAATTTGAGGTGGAAGGGGCATTGGTGTTGGACCTTTTTGCCGGTTCCGGACAGATGGGCATCGAGGCTCTTTCCCGTGGCGCCCGAAGCTGCGTGTTTGTGGACAATGCCAAGGACAGCCTGGCGGCGGTGCGGGAAAATTTGCGCCACTGCAATTTGACCGCCAACGCCAAAGTGGTCGCAGGGGATGCCATCGTCTTTTTGCGGGATTATCGCGGGGAGCCGTTTGACATTGCCTTTTTGGATCCCCCCTATGCCAAGGGCTTGCTGCCCGCCGCTCTTATCGCGCTATCGGAACACATGACGCCCTCCGGCGTCGTGTTGTGCGAAACGGACCGGGATACGGCCCTGCCCGAAACGGCCGGCAATTTGATGTTTAAAAAGCAGTACCGCTACGGCCAAACCAAGATCGTTCAATACCGAATCCGGGAATCGATGTAAAAGCCAAGTGTGGATGGAAAAGCTCCGTCTGTTGTCCGATGGGAGCTCTCTCAAACGAGCTGTTGCTTTCCCTAGATGCAGAGGATGTTCCTGCCTTTGGAGGCAGCGGCTTTGCTTTTATTTTGCATTCTGTCATACTTTGGTGGGATGAATGGGGTTTCTTGGGCGGGCCGAATGGAAGGCCCCACGGCGCATCCCGGAATTTGGACAAGTCTGGAGGTTCACTTAATGGCAACCGTAATCTGCCCCGGCAGTTTTGACCCCATCACCAAAGGACATCTGGACATTATTACCAGAGCCAGCCGCTTATTTGACCATGTCATTGCCCTGGTGGCCATCAACGCCAACAAAAAGCCGTCCTTTACGGCGGAAGAGCGGGCGGAAATGATTCGCAAGGCAACCGCCCATCTGCCCAATGTCACCGCCGACACCTACGAGGGCCTGCTGGCGGACTATGTGAGGGAAAAAGGGGCGGTGGCCATTGTCAAAGGGCTGCGGGCCATGTCCGACTTTGAATACGAGTTCCAGATGGCTTTGACCAACAAGCGTTTGGTGCCAGAAGCCGAAACCATTTTTTTGACCACCCAGGCCGAAAATATGTATCTTAACTCCAGCCTGGTTAAACAGGTGGCCTCCTTCGGGGGAGATATTTCGGATTTTGTTCCCCCTGAGGTGCTCAACGACATCACAGAAAGACTGTATCGCCGGAAAAAGGAGAAATCACAGGGGGAGGTTGCACCCAGATGAGTATCGAAGAAGTTCTGGATATGTTGGACGAGCTGCTGGATAAATCCTGGAGCTTGCCCCTTTCGGGAGGACGCTGCGTGGTGGACGCGGAAAAGGTGCGGGATTATATCGACGATATCCGCATCAACCTGCCCAACGAAATTAAACAGGCCAAGGCCATTGTCAACGACCGCAACGAAATCCTGGAGGCCGCCCACCGGGAAGCCGAATCCATCATCCGCAAGGCGGAGGAGCGGGCCAGAGCCTTGATTGCCCAGGAGGAAATCATCAAACTTTCCCAAAGCAAAGCCAACGAAATTCTCGCCCAAACCCAAATGCAGTCCCGCGAGATTCGCCAGGCCGCCCAAACCTTTTCCGACGATATTCTGCGGGTGACCGAAGAAGCCATTACCAACGCCTTAAACGAAATCAAGCAAACCCGTCAGGCCCTGCGCAGCAAAATCAAAAAGAAGTAATCGATTTTAGACATTTTTGTTCCACGACAGATTGCTCAAGGCAAATGCAAGATTTTGACCCGTACGAAGCACTAATAGTACATAGGCATAATGTGCGTACCACATGGATATGGCGGTATTCTACCGATTGGAAGGGGTAACAGACGTGGAAAATCAACCAATTTTCAAAACGTCTCTGTTCGGCGGCTTCGAGCGGCAATCTGTTCTCAACTACATCTACGAGCTGAACAACAATGCCAAAGCCGCCCAGGAGAGACTGCAGGCTCAGTTTGAAGAGGTGAGCGCCGCCCGGGAGCGGCTTTCGGAAACCATCCGCAATTTGGAGCAGAAGCTTTCGGCTGCGGAAAAGGCCCGCTCCGAGATGGAGGAAGAGCTGACCGAAGAGCGGGACAAGCGCAGCAAAATGCAGGAGATGCTGGATGCTCTCAACGCGGAAATTGACCGGCAGAAGATTATCATCGCCGAAAAGGACGCCGAGATTACCCGGTACAGCGAGCTGAACGCCAGGCTGGAGGAAAAGAACGCCGAATTGGAGGCCACCCGCAGCGAAGTGGAAAAAGCCTCCATCTATCTGGGCGACCTGGTGGTCAAAACCAAGATGGAAGCCGAGCAGATTCTGGAGGACGCCAACCATCAGGCTCAGAACATCATGGTGGAAGCCAGCAAATCCCTCTCCTCGGTGTTCGACCAGTTCAGCAAGTTCCGGGAAGAAATGTCGGCCATCGAGGAAAAAATCGAAGAGGCCATCTTTGCCATTCACGAGAAGTTTGCCGCCATTGGCGACACCATTGCCCAAAGCGAGCAGAACATTCGGGATTTCTGCCGCCCCATGAATTTGACTCTGGTCAAAGACCAGGAAAACGGGGAAGAGGAAGCGCACGAATTGGCCGACATCAGCTTTTTTCGCAGCGCCGCCGAGTGATTCCCGCGCCCCGCAGCCGGCGGATGAACGTCAGCCGCAACCCCTCGTTTACACCTGGGAGGATTCCGAGCCCCGCGCCGTTTCTTCTCCCGCGCAGCAGAAGGGGAAAAAAGACGCCGCGCCGGTGCCGCGGTCCCGCACCAAACAGCGCCAACCCTCCGCTTCCCCAAATCGGCGGCGAGGATTTAAGGCTTTTTTGCAGCGCTTGATGGGTTGGTAAGGATAGGTACATACCAAAAGACAAACGGAGGGCTTGCGCTCTCCGTTTTTTGTTTTCAATTTGATGATAAATTTGTATTGTGTAAAGTATTTTTGCTTGACAGTCCGTCCCAGGATGGTGTATACTATAGCAGTTGAAAGAACGCATTAGACGTATATATTATAACTGTTTGGATTATTTCCTTAAAGCAATACAAATTGCAATAGGTTTTGAGGCACTTTCTGAATTTCGGCGGGAGGTGTGCAGATGGCCAAGAACTTGGAAATATCTCTACTCCTAGACTATTACGGCAATATGTTGACCGAAAAGCAGCGAGAAGTGGTGGACTGGTACTACAACGAGGACCTTTCCCTGGCGGAAATTGCCGAGCACACCGGCATCACCCGACAGGGAGTCCGGGACTCCATCAAGCGGGCCGAAACCCAGCTGCTGGAATACGAGGAAAAGCTGGGGCTTTGCGCTCGTTTTCAAAAGATGCAAAAGGCTCTGGATGAAATTGCCGAACAAGCTTCGTATCTTCAGGAAGAAAGCCTCCGGTTGCCCGGTTCCGGTTCCGTGTGGAGCAGGGCCCAGAAAATCATCGATTTGACAAGCCAGATTAGCTGGTAGACCAATCACATCGTCCGGGAGGGATACGTCTTGGCCTTTGAAGGGCTTTCGGAAAAGCTGCAGGCTACTTTCAAAAAGCTGCGGATGCGGGGCAAGGTTAAGGAAAGCGATGTCAAAGAGGTTATGCGGGAAGTCCGCATCGCCCTGTTGGAAGCCGACGTCAACTTTAAGGTGGCCAAGGACTTTATTGCCGCCGTCACCGAAAAGGCAATCGGCGCCGAGGTAATGGAAAGCCTCACCCCTGCCCAGCATATCATCAAAATCATTCACGATGAGCTGGTAAGCCTCATGGGTTCGGAGCATCAGGGCATCAAGCTGCAAAGCAAGGGGCCCACCATCGTGATGATGTGCGGACTGCAAGGTTCCGGTAAAACCACCCATTCGGCCAAATTGGCCCGTTATTACAAACAGCAGGGCCGCCGGCCTCTGCTGGTGGCCTGCGACATCTACCGTCCCGCCGCTATTCAACAGCTGCAGGTGGTGGGCAAGCAGGTCAACTGCCCCGTCTTTGAAATGGGCACCGAAAACCCCGTCACCATCGCCAAGAAAGCCTATCTCCACGCCCGGGATTACGGCTACGATTTGGTGATTTTGGACACCGCCGGCCGGCTCCACATCGACGAGGAGCTGATGACCGAGCTGCAGAACATCAAGGAGGAGGTACATCCTCACGAAATTCTGCTGGTGGTGGACGCCATGACCGGACAGGACGCCGTCAACGTGGCCAGCAAGTTTGACGAGACACTGGGCATCACCGGCGTCATCATGACCAAGCTGGACGGCGATACCCGCGGCGGCGCCGCTCTTTCGGTCCGGGCGGTGACCGGCAAGCCCATCAAGTTTGTGGGTATGGGCGAAAAGCTGGACGCTCTGGAGCCCTTCCACCCCGACCGGATGGCCAGCCGCATTCTGGGCATGGGCGACGTTCTCACCCTTATCGAAAAGGCGCAGACCAACATCGACCTCAAAGAGGCCGAGCGCCTTGCCAAAAACCTGGAGAAAAACAAGTTCGACCTCAACGATTTGCTGGAGCAGATGAAGCAGCTGCGCAAGATGGGCCCCCTGGAGACCGTCCTTTCCATGATTCCCGGCGTGGGAGGCAAAATTTCGGAAGAGGACGCCGCTCTGGGTGAGAAGAACCTGCGGCAAATTGAGAGTATCATCTACTCCATGACCCCGGAGGAGCGCAGCAAGCCGGATATCATCAATCCCAGCCGCAAGCGGCGAATCGCGGCCGGCTCCGGCACCAAGGTGGAGGATGTCAACCGCCTGCTGAAGCAGCACCGCGACATGCAGCGGCTTTTCAAGCAGATGACCGGCAAGACCGGCAGCAAAAAGCGCCGCCGTCTGCCGCTGGGCGGCATGGGCGGCTTCGGGCCGGGAAATTTGCCCTTTTAGGTGGTAATTAGCTGCCAATTGGTTGCTAATGCTATATACATTACTTCGGTAACGGAATCCCCCATAAGGGTTTCTATTCCGCAGTAATACCAGAGAAACTGATAGTGGAGGTGACAGGAAATGGCTGTACGAATTAGACTGCGTCGTATGGGCGCCAAGAAGGCTCCCTTTTACCGTGTGGTGGTAGCCGACTCCCGGTATCCCAGGGACGGAAGATTTATAGAGGAGGTCGGTTACTACGACCCTACCAAGGAGCCTTCGGTTGTGAAGATTGACTCTGAGAAGGTTAAGAAATGGCTTGCCAACGGAGCTCAACCTACTGATACCGTCCGTGATCTGCTGAAAAAGCACAATATCATCTAGGCAGAGCGAATGACAAGCTCTTGCGGCAGGCGCGGGCCCAGGTCCGCTCTTGCCGCCGGTGAATGCCGGGGCTGGACAAAAACACAGTTTGAGCTCCAGTGAAGAGGCTCAAACCGGGATGAGTGAGGTGCTTGGTTCCATGGAACATCTTATCGCGGAAATTGTCAAAGGATTGGTAGACAACAAAGAGGGCGTCTCCATTGTGAAGGACGAGCCCAATGAAGAAGGAGTCATAGTTTACCATATCCGAGTCGCTCCCGAAGATATGGGCCGGGTCATCGGCAAGCAGGGCAGAATTGCCAAAGCCATCCGCACGGTGGTGCGTTCGGCGGCAAGCCGCACCGGCGAAAAAGCTGTCGTGGAAATAGACTGAGGCATGACTTCCAAACAACGTTGAAGGGCACTGGTGGGGGACAAGCATCCCCCACCACTCCTGCCTCATAAACCGCTGCGGCGGTTTTTCTATTTGATGGAAGTTGGAGTAGGCTATGGTCAAACGCTATTTGGAATGTGGAAAAATTGTCTCCACCCATGGAGTGCGGGGGGAAGTCAAGGTTCAGCACTGGTGCGATACCCCCGAGTTTTTGCTAAATTTTGACACCCTTTATTTCGAGCAGGGCAAACAACCGGTGAAGGTGGAAGGGGCCCGGGTGCACAAGGGAATGGTGCTGCTGAAACTGGCGGGCATCGACACCCTGGATGCGGCGGTCACCCTTCGCGGCCGGATTTTATATATTGACAGGC
>JAKPGH010000246.1 GCA_029550985.1 Bacillota bacterium | reverse complement strand
CCGGTAGGCGTCAAAGGAGATGCCGTGCAGCACGCCGGTTGAGGTAAGGTTGCGCACCGAAAGCGCCACCGATCCCCTTTTGCCCATTTCTTTAGGATACATGTTGTCCAGGGTTCTTCCCACCATGGCGTGAATCAACTTGTCGAAGTCCAGATTGGAAATATCGTCGGTGAGGATATGCTCCCCGTCCCGCATGACGGTCACTCGGTCGCAGATGGCGAACAGCTCCTCCAACTTGTGGGAAACAAACAAAATGGCAACACCCTGGCTGCGCAACCTGCGAATGGTTTCAAACAGCTGCGCCACCTCTTTTTCTCCCAAGCTGGAAGTGGGTTCGTCCATGATAATCAACTTGGAATGCATATGTACGGCGCGGCCGATTTCCACCATCTGCTGAATGCCCATCCCCAGTTTGCCGCATTCTTTATGGGGGTCTATATCATGGCCCAGCAGCGCCATGGTTTCCCTGGCCTGCCGGTGCATTTCGTCGTAATTCAAAAGGCCGTTTTTCTTTTTTATCTGGCGGCCCATAAAAATGTTGTCGGTAATGGAAAGCTGCTTGACAATATTTAATTCCTGATAAACGCAGGCGATGCCCGCCGCTCTCGCATCCAAGGGATTGCGGAATTTCACTTCCTTGCCGTCTATGAGAAGAATCCCTTCATCCACATCGTGAACGCCGGTCAAGCATTTGATGAGGGTGGATTTCCCCGCGCCGTTTTCTCCAATTAAGCCGTGAACTTCACCGGGGCGAATTTGCAGGGACATGGACTTGAGAGCCACGACGCCGGGAAATATTTTTGTGACATTGCGCACTTCTGCAACATACTCGCTCACGTTATCACCTTCTGTCCATAAAATGCTCCTGTGAACTGGGATACCCGGTTCACAGGAGCATCCTCATTTTTTATGGCTGCTCTTGCATTGTGTCGGAATGTGAAGAACATTCCATCGCACTGGAGAGAGCATCCCTTCCAAAGTCTGTTGTTCCGGCGATCTTACTTTTTCAGGTATTCGTCTACATTTTCAATGGTAACCAAAGAAGCAGCGATTTCCTGATAAGGCTCCACATGCTCTCCCTTAACGGCTTTGTAGGCTTCCTGCACGGCCTGATATCCCATCAAATAGGGCTGTTGCGCCACGGTAGCGGCCAGTTTGCCCTCTTTGACCAGCTGCAGGGCGCTTTGGTTGGCGTCGAATCCCACAATGACGATGTCATCGATGCCCGCATTGGCGCAGGCCTGCTGAACGCCGATGGCCATGTCGTCGTTCATGGACAGAACGGCATCGATTTCATCGGGATACTTCGTGAGAAGGTCTTCCATTACGGCCATCGCCTTATCGGCGGTGTTGTTGCCGTACTGCTCTTCCAGCACAACGGCTCCATTTTCCTCCAAACCCTTGCGGAAACCGCTCAACCGCTGGCTGCTGGTCATTTCACCCTGCTGACCGCCAATCAGAATAGCCTTGCCTCCCTGTCCGATCAGCTTTGCAGCATATTCGCCGCCCAATTTGGCCGCGGCCTCGTTACCGGTTCCGATAAAGGCGGTTTTGCCTTCTAGATTGGCGTTGCTGTCCACCAGCAGCACCGGGATTTTGCCAACAGCGGGAGTCAACGCGCCAATGACGGCGTTTTCTTCGCAGGGAGCCACAACGATGGCGTCTACGCCAGCGGATAACTGCTCTTCAATTTGCGTTACCTGCTGAGCAATTTCACTTTCGGCATTGGGGCCTAAGATGGTGACTTTGATACCCAGTTCCTCGGCGGCTTTCTGAGAGCCGGACTCCATGGTCTTCCAGTATTCCGAAGAAAGGGTCTTGAAGATGACGGCAATATGTACATCTTCTGCACTGGGAGCCGCTTCCCCTTGGCTCTTGGATTCAGCAGGGGCCGCGGAGCTCGCCTGAGAGCTTGCCTGACTCGGCGCCTGAGGTGAGCTTTGGCAAGCTACCAAAGTCAAAATCAGAGAACCAATCAGCAGGAATACCATTGCCAGTTTTCTTTTTTGCATGACCTATTCTCCTTCTTTCTGAATTTTGCTTGTCCCCACTATGAACATATGTGAACCCTTAACGGGTATTCACCGCAAAATATTACCAAATTTATTGACATTTTACCATATTTTTATGGATAAGGTGATAAAGTATAATATTTTTCGCAAATTCATAAAGGCCCAAAAAAAATGACATGGCCGTACCCGTTTGGTAGAATTAAGTTGCTACACAAAAAATCAACCAATGGAGGTTACGTACCATGTCAGATAAAATTATACAGCTAAATGAAGGCGTAATAAAGCAGGAATTGAAAGAACTAGTTCGAAGTAGTGTTGAGGAAACCCTTAATAATCTACTGGAACAAGAAGCAGCAGAGCTAACTAAAGCAGAACGCTATGAACGCACTTCGGAAAGACAGGGCTATAGATCTGGTCATTATGAAAGGAATCTAACCACAACCTCGGGAAATGTGAGGCTTAAGATGCCAAAATTAAAAGGGATAGCCTTTGAAACAGCCATAATCGAGCGATATCGACGCCGTGAGAGTTCAGTGGAAGAGGCTTTGATAGAAATGTACTTAGCCGGTGTATCAGTAAGGCGAGTCGAAGATATAACCGAAGCTCTATGGGGGACAAGAGTTTCACCTGGTACCATAAGTGAATTGAACAAAAAGGTATATGTACATATAGACGCATGGCGTAATAGGCCACTGAAGAGCAGATACCCCTATGTCTACTTAGATGGAATCTATTTGAAACGCAACTGGGGCGGCGAATACGAGAACGTCTCCATTCTCATAGCTATGGCTGTTAACGAGGAAGGCTATAGAGAAGTGATTGGTGCGTCAGAAGGAATGAAAGAAGATAAGGCAAGCTGGCTGGCCTTTTTACAGGGCTTGAGGGAGCGAGGATTAACAGGGGTTCAATTATTCATTGGCGATAAATGTCTAGGACTTCTGGAGGCAATCAATGAGGTCTATCCCGATGCAAAGTATCAGAGATGCACAGTCCATTTCTACCGAAATGTATTTACAGTTACCCCGCGCTCCAAGGTAAAAGAAGTGGCTGCAATGCTGAAAGCTATTCATGCACAGGAGAATAAAGAAGCAGCAAGGCAAAAAGCACAGAGTGTGGTTAAGAAACTACGAGAAATGAAACTTAGGGAAGCAGCTGATAAGATAGAAAAGGGCATCGAGGAAACTTTGACTTATATGGAATTCCCCTATGCCCATTGGCACAAATTGAGGAGTAACAATGTTATCGAGCGACTAAACCGAGAGATCAGGCGAAGGACAAGAGTTGTAGGTACCTTCCCAGATGGAAACTCAGCCCTAATGTTGGTTTGTGCAAGGTTACGTTACGTAGCAAGCAAGGCCTGGGGAACTAAGCGTTACATGAGCATGAAATACCTTGAAGAAGAAGTACTTGATGTCTCACTAATGACAGTGGGCTAAATGCTGGCTACCAAACGGTTAAAATGAAATTGCGAAAAAATCTTGACGGTACCGATAAGGTCATTACAAATTCTTGCGAAGTTTAGATCTTATTTAACAAAGTCCGAGTTTCAGCCATCCGAGAGGAAATCTCAAACGGCTGTTTTTCACAATTTTTGCAATGTAAGAGATAACAAAATCTCACCCCAAACAGGGTGAGATTTTTAAAAAGAAATGATAAATATTACATTTTTTTGGCAAAGATTTATTGGAACGGTTCTTAGGACTGATGTTCGTCTGGGACTTGTTCCGGCTGGGGAGCCCTATTGTAGAGGTTCATGGCTTCAGCGATTTTATCCTGCACCAGCAGCTCCACGGCGGCCGCGGCATGATCCAGCGCCGGGGCTACCAGCTTTATCTCGTCGGGAGAAAAGCGGCCAAGCACCCAATCCTTCAAATCCATATTGGGGTGTGACTTGCCTCCAATTCCAATGCGAACGCGGGGAAAGGCATCGCTGCCGGTTAAATATATGATGTTTTTCAGGCCGTTTTGCCCGCCGTCACTGCCGCTGCGGCGAATGCGAAGGCGCCCGGGGGCCAGATTGATATCGTCGCACAGGACAATGAGCCGCTGAACCGGCAGCTTGTAAAAGGCCAACGCCTCCTGGACGGCCTGCCCCGAAAGGTTCATGTAAGTGGTGGGCTTGAGCAGCAACACCTTTTTCCCCTGAATGACGCACTCACCGCAAAGGGATTTAAACCGAATCCGGTTTACCCTGACGCCGTACTTTTCGGCCAGGCGGTCAAGAGCCATGTAGCCGGCATTGTGACGCGTATTTTCGTATTCCGTTCCGGGGTTGCCAAGTCCCGCCACGATGTATTCCACCGGACCGGAGGGAGCCGCGCTGTCTTTGGGAAACAGTTTGGCAAACAAATCATCCAACATTTTGTCTTCCTGCCTTAACAACGATTTGAGAAGATATGCCGACAAAATCGGCCATCATCCATCCAATTCTACCGGTTATGAAACTAACTAAGTATCCGAGCTTGTCCATCCAATATTTCTTCGATGGCTCGGAAAAAATGGGCCATCGATAGGTATAAAACTGATAGACTTCGGTTAGCGCCTGGGCTTTGTCCTACGACTGATTGCCCTTTGGAAAACGCTTGCCGTCTTGATTCCAGTTTTCCTTTACCGTCTGCCTTGCTCTTCCAATCACCAGGGCGTCGGAGGGGACATCGTCGGTGACGGTGGTGCCAGCCGCACAGTAAACCCGGTCCCCCAACGTGACCGGCGCGATCAAGTTGGTGTTGCAGCCGATAAACACACCGTCTCCAATGGTGGTGCGGTACTTTTGGCTTCCGTTATAGTTGACGGTAACCACACCGCAGCCAAAATTGCACCACCGGCCGGTGTCGGTATCTCCCACATAGGTTAGGTGGGATACCGAAGTTCCTTCGCCGATGTTGGAATTCTTAATCTCCACAAAGTTTCCAATTTTGACCTTGTCGCCAACATGGCAGCCGGGACGCAGCCGTGCCATGGGTCCAATCTTAACCTTGGAACCCACAACGCTGTCCTCCACCTGGGAGCTGACGATGGTGCAGCCATCCCCCACCCGGCTGTTGCGAATGGTGGTGTTGGGGCCAATTTCGCAGTCGGCTCCAATGACCGTATCCCCTATGAGAATGGTGCCGGGCAGCAGGCGGGTGTCGGGGCCAATCTGCACGTAAGGGCCTACCACCACCTGGTCGGGGAAGGGAATATCCACGCCCTCTTCCAGCAGCCGAGCCACCACCCGCTTTTGGGCCAGCTGGTTGAGATAGCTCAGTGTTTTGCGGTCGTTGGCGCCCAAAACGGTATCGGGGCTGGCCGTATAGGCGTCCACCCTCCACCCTTTGGAGACGGCGGCTTCCACACTGTCGGTGAGATAGTATTCCCCTTGGGCGTTGGAAGCGGTCATCTCCTCCAAAAACTCCAACAAAAAGGAAGCGTTAAACCAGTAAGCTCCCGCGTTGACTTCGTCAATTTGAAGGATTTCTTCATCGGCGTCTTTGTGTTCCACAATGGCCCTGACGCCATTGGTGCCCCGGACAATCCGGCCGTACCCCGCAGGGTCCTCCAGCCGCGCCGAAAAGACGGTAACTGCATTGTTCTGTGCCTTGTGCTGTTCATAGGCGCGTTCAATATCCTCAGACAAAACAAAGGGAGCATCACCATACAGCACGGCAACGTCTTCGAAGCCTCCGCTGCGGATGTACTCCTTTGCCATCAAAACCGCGTGACCGGTGCCTTTGCGCTCGGCCTGTATCACATGGGCGAAATGTTCGGGCAAAATCGCCTGCACTTCATCGTGGCCTTTTCCCAAAACAGCTACGCAGTGCTCGATTCCCGCTCTTTGAATGGCATCGGCTACCCAAAGGACCATTGGGCGAAAGAGCACCTCTCCCAACACCTTGGGATGAGCCGTCCGCATCCGTGTTCCATCTCCTGCAGCCAAAACGACAGCGCAAACATTTTGCATACCATCACCTCATTTTCATCTATTTGAACACAGAGCCAGACGGATGTATTGCACTCCTAAATTCCTCGCCCTGAATGAAATTTCTTTCATTATTATGTAGGTATAGAATTTTGTAATAATATCCATCTTACCATATTATTTGTAATAGCATTCGTCTTACCATATTATAAATATGGTTCGCTGTGCTTTATTATTATTACAATTTTTGTTAATCTTTTCAAGTGGAAAAGGGTGATAGTTCCGAAAACTTTCTGGAATGTAAAAGTTTTTATTCCGCTCTAGATAATTAATTAGGAAATGTGTTATACTATATGCCATGTTATGGGAGAAATTCAATTAGGAGGTTACACACAGATGAGCAAAAAGTACGTCTATCTCTTCTCAGAAGGTAATGCCAGCATGCGAAACCTGCTGGGAGGAAAGGGTGCTAACTTAGCCGAAATGACTGGTCTGGGCATGCCGGTTCCTCAGGGATTCACCGTGACGACTGAAGCCTGCACCCGTTATTATGACGACGGCAAGCAAATCGCCCCTGAAATTGTGGAAGAAATCTTCGAGTACATGAAGAAGCTGGAGGAAATCACCGGAAAGAAATTCGGCGACAAGGAAAATCCTCTGCTGGTATCTGTCCGTTCCGGCGCACGGGCTTCCATGCCCGGTATGATGGACACCATCCTGAACCTGGGCATCAACGACGTCGTGGTGGAAGGCCTTGCCGCCCAAACCCAGAACCCCCGTTTCGCCTACGACAGCTACCGCCGCTTCATCCAAATGTTCTCCGACGTGGTCATGGAGCTGCCCAAGTCCAACTTTGAGCGGATCATCGACCAGATGAAGGAAGAAAGAGGCATTAAATTCGATACCGAATTCACCGCCGAAGACCTGAAGGAAATGGTCCAAAAGTTCAAGGCCTACTATAAGGAAAATAAGGGCCATGACTTCCCCTCCGAGCCCAAGGAGCAACTCATCGAAGCGGTCAAAGCCGTGTTCCGCTCCTGGGACAACCCCCGCGCCAACTACTATCGCCGCATGAACGACATTCCCTACTCCTGGGGTACCGCCGTCAACGTGCAGGCCATGGTGTTCGGCAACTCCGGCGACGATTCCGGTACCGGCGTAGCCTTCAGCCGCAACCCCTCCACCGGTGAAAACAAGCTCTACGGTGAGTTCCTCATCAACGCCCAGGGCGAAGACGTGGTGGCCGGTATCCGCACTCCTCTTTCCATCGATACCCTGAAGGAAAAGATGCCCGAAGTGTACAAGCAGTTCGCCGAAACTGCCAAGAAACTGGAAACCCACTACAGAGACATGCAGGACATGGAGTTTACCATTGAAAAGGGCAAACTCTACATGCTCCAGACCCGTAACGGCAAGCGCACCGCCGCCGCCGCTCTGAAGATTGCCTGCGATTTGGTAAGCGAAGGCCTCATCACCAAAGAGGAAGCCCTCCTCCAAATCGACCCCAAAGCTCTGGATTCCCTGCTGCATCCTCAGTTTGAACCCGCTGCCCTGAAGGCTGTCAAGCCCATCGGCGCCGGTCTGCCCGCTTCTCCCGGCGCTGCCTGCGGACGGGTAGTCTTCTCCGCCGAGGATGCTGTGGAATGGAGCAACCGCGGCGAGACCGTCATTCTTGCTCGTCTGGAAACCAGCCCTGAAGATATCGAAGGCATGAACGTTGCTGCCGGTATCCTGACCGTACGGGGCGGTATGACCTCCCACGCCGCCGTTGTGGCCCGCGGCATGGGCCGTTGCTGTGTAGCCGGCTGCGGCGACATCGTGATGGACGAGCACAACAAGCAGTTCACCCTTGGCGGCAGAGTCATCAAGGAAGGCGACTACATCTCCCTGGACGGCTCTACCGGCAACATTTACGGCGAAGCCATCC
>JAKPGH010000101.1 GCA_029550985.1 Bacillota bacterium | reverse complement strand
TGGAGCAAAACTACCGCTCCACCGGCAACATTCTGGACGCCGCCAACGGGGTCATCGCCCACAACACCGAGCGGAAAGGCAAAAATCTGTGGACCGCCGGCGACCCCGGCAAAAAGGTGCAGATTCACCGGGTGAGCGACGAGGAGGAGGAAAGCCGCCTCATTGCCGACATGGTGCTGGAAAATGTCAAGGCGGGAGCCAGATTTTCCGACCACGCCGTCCTGTACCGGATGAACGCCCAGTCGGGAACGGTGGAGCGGGCTTTGGCCAAAAACGCCATCCCCTACCGGGTGATCGGCGGCCTGCGGTTTTATGAGCGCAAGGAAATCAAAGACATGCTGGCCTACCTGACGGTGCTGGTCAACCCTGCCGACAACCTGCGGCTGACCCGGATTATCAACGAGCCCAAGCGGAAAATCGGCGCCGCCACCGTGGACGCCGCACTGGAAATCTCCGCTTCCCTGGGGATTCCCCTGCTGGAGGTGCTGCGGCAGTCGGAGCAGTATGCCGCCCTTTCCCGGGCGAAGGCGGCCCTGGATTCCTTTGTGGACATCATCGACAACCTGACCGAACTGACGGAAAACGTATCCTTGGACGTGTTGCTGGAACAGGTGCTGGAACTGACCGGCTACCGGGCCATGCTGGAAGAACAGGGGCTGGAAGGCGCCGCCCGCATGGAGAACATCCTGGAGCTTAAGAGCAACCTCATGCGCTATGAGCAGGAAAACCCGGAGGAGGGGCTGGCCGGGTTTTTGGAGGAAATTGCCCTTTACACCGACGTGGACAACTACGACCCCAACGCCGACGCCATGGTGCTGATGACCATACACTCCGCCAAGGGGTTGGAGTTTAAGCACGTCTTCATCGCCGGCATGGACGAGGGCATCTTCCCCGGGCGCAACGCCCTCAACTTCCCCCCGGAACTGGAGGAGGAGCGGCGCCTTGCCTATGTGGCCATCACCCGCGCCAGGGAGACGCTGACCATCACCTCCGCCCGGCGGCGGCTGCTGTTCGGCCAGACGGTTTACAACCAGCCCTCCCGCTTTCTCCGGGAAATCCCCAAGGAAAACGCCGAATACCGGGACCACACCGTGCAGACTTCCGTCCGTCCGGCAACGCCTCCCCGCAAGGCGGAAACCCGTCCCCGCCAAACCATCGACATCGGCGTGGGAATGCAGCCCGCCCCCAAACCCACCGAGAAAGCAGGCGGCTTCCAGCCGGGGGAAAAGGTGCGCCACAACGTCTTTGGAGAAGGGGTTGTCCTTTCCGCCAAGGCCATGGGCGGCGACACCCTGCTGGAGGTGGAGTTCGCCAAGGCGGGAGTCAAGAAGATTATGGCCAATTACGCCCGCCTGACCCGGCTGTAAGGTCTTTTCATTTCACATTGCCAAAGCCCCTCTGCTCCGTACGGAACAGAGGGGCTTTGCAGTAAAAGGAGGATTAGGATGTTGACCTGGGATGAATGGCGTCAGGAGGCGGAAAGAAAGATAGGCTGAAGCTGTTTGCCCTCCAAAGCGGCCTGGGCAGCCTTGGGAATCAGGCCGAAATCCGCTATCATGGACCGGGGCTTTGCGTCGGGGTCGTCCTGACGCAGGGGCACAAAGTAGATGTTGCGGTAGTTTAACAGCATGCCGATGTTTTTGGCGGAACCTCCCAAAGCGTCGTTGGTGGAAACGGCAATAAGGACCGGGCGGCCATTGCGCAGCTGGCTTTTGGCGCTCATGGTGACGCAGGTGTCGTTGATGCCGTAGGTTAATTTGGCCAGGGTGTTTCCGGTGCAGGGCGCGATGAGAAGCAAATCCAGCAGTTTTTGCGGGCCGATGGGTTCCGCCTGAACAAAACTGGAAATGGCTTTGTTCCCCGTCATGGATTCAAAGGTGTCCACCCAATCTTTCGCCCTGCCAAAGCGGGTGTCGGTGGTGTAGGCGTTGTCCGAAAAGATGGGAACCACGTCCCATCCGTCCTCCATCAGGGCTTTGGCGGCCTCCAGGGCTTTTTCAAAGGTGCAGAAGGAACCGGTCAGTGCCAAACCAATGCGTTTCTTGCTCACGGGATTGCCCCCTTTTCATGGAGAATATTGAATATGGTGTCCAGGGTAATGACTCCGGCGGTTATGGGGGCCACCTTTCCCGGCAGCGAAAGGGCCCATTCGGCTTTTAGTCCCAAAGCCTTGGCCGCCTCAAAATCCACTCCCCCGGGCTTGGAGGCCAAATCGATGATGAGACAGCTTCGCTTGAGCAGCACCAACTTTTCCTCCTCCAAGAGAAGGGAGGGAACCGTGTTGACCACCAAATCCGCCGCCGGCAGATGCTCCGCCATTTCGGAAAGGTGAACCGGCTGGCATCCGGCCACCCTGATCCAGGCAAGGTCGCTGCACTTGCGGGCCACCACTATCACCTTGGCTCCAAAAGAGCGGAGCAGCCCAGCCAACACCTTGGCGATGCGCCCGTAACCGGTAATCAAACAGGTGGCTCCAAACAGGGTGATGGGCATTTCCCGCAGGGCGATTTCGATGGCTCCCTCTGCGGTGGGCACCGCGTTGAGGACGGCGAACTCCTCGCGGTTCAAATAGTCGATGATTTCCACTCCCCGCTGAGCCGCCAGTTCCTGGGCCGATGAAGGCACCTTGCCGGCCAGCACGATGGTGTCGGGGTGGATGTACTCCAGACATTCCTGCAACGTCACCTTGAGAGAACTGCCGGGGGCGTTGATTTCCCAGTCGTTGCCCAAGAGGGGCAGTGGAAAAATCACCACATTGCTCTGTGGCAGAATCTTTTTTACATCGTCCACCGGGATGATTTTTTTATGTAACTTGACGCCCTCGTGCAGCATCATGGCGTAGATGCGGTAGCCGTCCTCCCGAGCCGCCAGAGCGTTGGCCAGATGAGCCTGACGGGCATCTCCTCCCAAAATGGAGAAGACCTTGGTTTTTATCATAGGCAAAACCCTTTCCCAACATAAATCAAACTATTTTATGTGGAAGCGGAAGGGTTGGTGCTTGTATAGACGGCAAATCCGACGGTTTGCCCCATTTTGAAATGGGCCCATTCACTTTCTGCAAAGAATTTTCCAAGCCCATTCCTTTTTCGGCAGTTTATGTTATACTATAATGGAGTTTTTGTGGATTGTTGAGGAGGTGCTGTGTTGGCGTATACCATAGAGCATCGAATCCCCACGGCGGAGCAGTGGATGGCATTGCGGGCAAGTGTTGGCTGGCCCACCTTTCCCATCGAGGTGGCGGAGCGCAGCCTCGCCATGACTCCCTTTTGCGTCTGCGCCTTTGAAGGGGACCAGCTCATTGGCATGGGCCGCGTGTTGGGCGACGGCGTCATCAGCTTTTACGTGGGCAACGTCATGGTCCGGCCCGACCGCCAGGGACTCGGCATTGGGAAAAAAATTATGGAGCACATTATGGAATATTTAAAGGAAAATGCCGTGCCCGGCGCCATTGCAAGCCTTCTTGCCATTAAGGGCAAAGAGGACTTTTACACCCAGTTCGGCTTTCAGCGCCGCCCCGACGAGCATCACGGCAGCGGCATGAGCATCCGGTTTTAGATGATGTTGCCGGTTAAAATCATATCGGTGGGAAAATTGGGGGAGCCCTGGATGCGCCAGGGCTGCGAGGAATATCTCAAGCGGCTGGGTGGCATGGTAACGGTGACGGAAATTCCCGAGCAGCACCTGCCCCAAAACCCATCCCCCGCCCAAATCCAGCAGGCCTTGAGTCGGGAGGCGAAGCTGATTCGGGATAAAATTCCCCCGCGGGCCTTTACCGTTGCCCTGTGTATCGAAGGGGAGATGATGTCCTCCCCCAAGCTGGCGGGCATTTTGGAGCGGGCCGCCCAGCAATATCCCTGCGCCGTCTTTCTCATCGGCAGCTCCTACGGATTGGACGAAAGTCTCAAACGGGAGGCCGGCCTGCGGCTTTCCTTCTCCCCCATGACCTTTCCCCATCAGCTGGCGAGGATTTTACTGTTGGAGCAGTTGTACCGAGCGTCCTCCATTCAGGCGGGCGGAAAATATCACAAGTAAGGTGGATGCACATGAACTCTTTCCCTCGTGTTCGTTTTTCTGCTGCAGAAATGGCCCTGGTTTCCATCTTTGCCGCTTTGACGGCGGTGCTGACCCAAATTATCGTTCCTCTGCCCACGGTGCCCATTTCCCTGGGCAACTTTGCGGTGATGCTCTGCGCGGCGGTGCTGCCCCTGAAACTGGCCTTTGCCGCCCAAAGCGTCTACCTGCTGCTGGGAGCCTTCGGCGCCCCGGTGTTCACCTACTTCAGCGGCGGGTTCCACAAGCTGGCCGGCCCCACCGGCGGCTATCTGGTGGGCTATCTGGCTCTGGTGCTGGCGGTGGGATTTTTGCGGGGACGCTATCCCAACGCCGGTTTGCTCGGCCTTTCCCTCATGATGCTGGTGGGAATGGCCCTCTGCCTTGCGTTTGGCACCTTGTGGCTGGCGGTTGGCCTGGGATATTCGGCAAAGCAGGCCTTTCTGGTGGGAGTCGCCCCCTTCCTGGTCTTTGACTGCATCAAAGCCGTGGCCGCTTCGGTCATCGGCCTGCGGCTGAGGTCCGCCTTAATCCGGGCAGGCCTTGGCTGTCAGCTGTAAGATTACTCTCTACCCTATTTCATTACGTCATATTAGAAAAGGATGTTCCTATGACCCGATCTGCCTTTGTTTCCATTGTTGGACGCCCCAATGTGGGAAAATCCACCCTGCTCAACGCGTTGGTGGGCGAACATGTGGCCATTGTCTCCCCCAAACCCCAAACCACCCGCACCCGCATCACCGGCATTCTCACCCGGGGGGAAGACCAGTTTGTGTTTATCGATACCCCCGGCATGCACGTTCCCCGCACCAAACTGGGGGACTATATGGTGGGCCAGGTCAACGAGGGGATGGCCGATGTAGACGTGGCCTTGCTGGTCACCGAACCGACGGGGGAAATCCACCCCGTCGAGGCCACCCTGCTGGAGCGGCTGCGCCAGAACAAAACCCCTGTGATTCTGATTCTCAACAAGGTAGATGCTCTGGCGAAAAAGGAACTGATGATGGAGAAAATCGCCGCCTTTGCGGCTCAGCACGATTTTGCCCAAGTCATTCCCCTCAGCGCGCAGGAGGGGGACGGCATCGATATTTTGCTCAAAGAACTGTCCAACTTCGCCAAACCCAGCCCCCACTACTTTGACGAGGATTCCTACACCGAACAGCCCGAACGGGTGATTGTGGCCGAACTGATTC
>JAKPGH010000227.1 GCA_029550985.1 Bacillota bacterium | reverse complement strand
AATTTTAGAATAATCCTTCAAAATTGTTACCGAAACTTTTCCAGTCTTTTTACGATGACTAGGAATTGGTTAATTTTTGCTGACAATTATAATCAATTCATTTTTCTCTGAAAGATTGGGATGGAAACTGGTTAACATATGACTGTTGCAGCCCCAAAAAGATTCCGATTCGCCAATGGGAATGTGTTTCATGGGGCGGCGAGACAACGGGGACCTGGCTGCGGTTTCAAAACCGCGCAACCCGAAATTCATAAGAAATGGAGAACGGAATATGAATGCTAGGAAAATGCTTGCGGTTTTGTTTGCTATCCTGCTGATGATTGGTTTGGCAGCCTGCAACCGAAACCGCAACAACGAAGTCACCTCTCTGCCCGGCACAGCCGGCGCCGGTACCGAACTGAGCCCATCCCCCTCTCTGCCGGATGAAAGTTCGATGGTCGAGTTGGACAATCGGGCGGGCCGCTATGAATTTTCCGACGCCAATGTCACCATCGACCTTTCCCTGGACCGCGAGGAGTACACCGTTGCCGACATGCTGGACATTACCGTCACCATCACCAACAACGCTTCCACTCCCATAGTCTTTACCAGCGGTTCCGGCTCCAATATAGTACCGGACGGCCTGCAGGTCACCTTGGAAAATTTGACTCCCATGTACCGGCCTCTTGCGGCCACCATGGACATGCAGTATTCTCATCTATCCCCCGGTGAAAGCGCCACCTTCCACCTGCCTTTTGCCCCTTACGTGGGCCTTGGCGAGAATTTGGCCGGCCCCGGACTGGACCAGAACCTGGACTTCTTCCGGGACAACCCTGACTACGCTCCTGTGGAAGCCGGCGAAATCCGCGGCACCCTCACCTTCACCTATCAGTTGATGGAAACCGAGAGCATCGAAGGCCCCTACAACGAGTTGATGGAGGGCGGCAATCCCAACGTGATTACCGGCGAGTTTGTCACCAACATTGTGGAAGCCAATAGCGTTGCCGACAACACCACCATCGACGATGCAATCAGCGATATAACCGGTGAAGTCAGCCCTTAAAACCGGTTTTCGATACAAAAAAGTCGCCTGTTCCCGGGCGACTTTTTTGTATTCTAATTTCAAATGCTAGGTTCAAATTGGGTGCTCAATTTGCTCCAGCAGTGTTCTGGGAGCTTTTTTCCGCCTCGTCAGAAGATGGCCAAAGGCGGAGAGCACCGGGGCCAGCAGCGAATACAGGAATACCCGAATCAACTGCTCCATGGAAAGGGACACCGTCACAAAGACCTGCTGCATCAAAGGATGGTAAACGGTGAGCAGCGTCATGGCAAAAGAGGTGAGCACCGCCAAAATCAAAGCGGGATTGTTAAGGTACTTGACCCCGAAAATGCTCTTTTCTTCCGATTTGCATTCAAAGACATGAAAGAGCTGGTTAAATATCAAGGTGACAAGGGCGCCGGTTCTGGCAATGGACACGTCTCCGTAAAGTCTGATAAAAGTGGTGAAGATGGCCAGAGTGGTCAGCCCGATGATGCAGCCTCGAAAAACAATAGTGGTGAGCAGCCCATTGGAAAAGACGCTCTCTCCGGACGGGCGGGGCTTCTGCCGCATGACGTCGTCTTCGGCAGGCTCCAGGCTCAAAGCCATGGCCGGAAGACCGTCGGTGGCCAAATTGACCAGCAATATCTGAATGGGGAAGAGCACCACCGGCAAACCCATCAACATTCCCACAAACATGGTCATCACTTCACCGATGTTGCAGGAAATCAGGTAGCGGATAAACTTGCGGATGTTGGCGTAAACCACCCGGCCTTCCTCAATGGCGGCCACCAGCGTGGCAAAGTTGTCGTCCAGCAGGATGATGGAGGCCGCCTGTTTGGTGACATCGGTGCCGGAAATGCCCATGGAAACCCCAATGTCCGCTTCTTTCACCGCGGGGGCGTCGTTGACCCCGTCCCCCGTCATGGCCACAATATCGCCCCGGCGCTTGAGGGCGCGGACAATTTTCAGCTTATGGCCGGGATTGACCCGTGCAAACACGCTGACCCGGGGGCACAGCTCCTGAAAAGCGCTGTCGTCCATGGCGTCGATTTCGGCTCCCGTCATCACCAAGTCTCCCTGCTTCATAATCCCCAAATCCTTGGCAATGGCGCAGGCGGTGGCCTTGTGGTCTCCGGTAATCATCACCGTGCGGATTTTGGCGGACTTGCAGAGGGATACCGCCCTGTATGCCTCCTTACGGGGAGGATCCAACATGCCCGCCAGCCCCACGAACACCATGTCTTCTTCCGCCCGGGATTTGTCGCCGCCTTCTTTGTAGGCAAAGCCCAGCACCCGCAACGCCTGTTCCCCCATGGACCTTGCGGCTTCTTCGATCGCCTTTCGGTGGGCGGGAGTAATGGGAATATTGCCCTTGTCGGTCATAACATATTTGCAGCGGCTTAACAGCAAGTCAAAGGCGCCTTTGGAAAAGCTGATTTCTTTTCCTCCCTGCTCCCGCAGCATCACCGTCATCCGTTTGCGCTCGGAATCGAAAGGAATTTCATCCAGCTTGGTGTACCGGCCCTGCCCCTGCCGGACCCCCGCTTTGGCGGCCATCACCAGCAGCGCCGTTTCGGTTGGGTCTCCCGAAACCTCCCACTCACCCGATACCTGCCCTCCGGTACGGTCCCGGATGGGCTCCAGTTTTTTGGGCTCGCTGATTTGAGCGTTACTGCACTCCGCCGCAATGTGGAACAGCCGCATCAAGGTGGGAGAAGCGCCGACATTGGCTTTTCTCCCTTCCGACGTAAACTCTCCCGCTCTGGAATACCCGTTGCCGGAAACGTCCAACCGGTAATCCAGGGTGAACACCTGCCGGACCGTCATCTTGTTTTCGGTGAGGGTTCCGGTTTTGTCGGTGCAGATAACATTGGCGCAGCCCATGGTCTCCACCGCGTGGAGCTTCCGCACCAGGGCGTTGCGCTTTAAAATCCGGTTGACGGCAAGAGCCAGCGCAATGGTGACAATGGCGGGCAACCCTTCGGGAACCGCCGCCACCGCCAGGGAAATGCCGGTGAGCAGCATATCGAAAAGCTCTTCCCCACGCAGGATACCGGTAACCGTCACAATAGCGCAGATGAGAAGGCAACCTGCCGCTATGTACTTGCCCAACTGCCCCAACCGTTTTTGTAGCGGAGTGGGCCCCTCCTCGATGTCGTGAAGCATGCCAGCAATTTTGCCCATTTCCGTCCGCATGCCGGTGGCGGTGACCACCGCTTTGCCCCGGCCTTTGGTGACGATGGTGCCCATATACACCTGGCCTGCCTGCCT
>JAKPGH010000225.1 GCA_029550985.1 Bacillota bacterium | reverse complement strand
GTCAATTTGAAGTTCCACTTCCTTGCCGGAATAGAGGAATGCGACCTCCTCCCCCAGGTGGCTATTGGACTCCGAATTGGAATAGGAATTGGGCGGGATAATCATCATGCAAAATTCAATGTCGCCCCGGGTATTCGGCGTCAGCAATTCGTAGGTTACGGATGGTTCCAGCTTGCTTCCAAGGGTTTTCCTGGTGTTGGGAGTCACCACAATGGCGGTATCCCCGTCTTCTTTAAAAAAGTAGTAGAGCGGAACTTCCAAAGCAACGCTAATGGCTCGCAGCGTAGAAATGGAAGGATTCACCATACCGCTTTCGATTTGGCTAATCATGGAGGCGGTAAGGCCCGACATTGCCGCAAGCTTGCGCGTGCTGATTTTTTTGTTTTTGCGTATTGTTTGAATCTTCTTTCCAATGTTCAGATCTTCCAACGAGAAAACCCCTGTTTCCATTATTTGATACATTATAAATCATTTCCCACTTTAGTTTCAAGATTGAAAACGGTGTATCTACTTCCCGACTTGTGTAAGTGATGTTAAACTGTAATTAACACATATGGGTCGTGCATCTTTACAAATTATTCCGCTTGCAATTTGTTAATTCATACAAAGTCAATTATTTATACCGTATATTATAGAATTAATTAGTTGACAATATATAAAATAATGACTATATTGAAATTAACAAAGTTCAGCTTTTGTTCTAATCAGCACTGCAGTGTTTGAAAATAAGTTAAGTGTAACTAAACATAATGGAGGGAGTGAACAGAGGTGCTGGATGTTCTAATCAAAAATGCCAAAGTGATTGACGGAAGCGGCAAACCTGCCTATGAAGGCAACATTGGCATTGCAAACGGCAAAATTGTGATGGCAACCGGCAATGAAGAAGCAAAAACCGTCATTGATGCCACAGGTAAATGCGTCAGCCCCGGCTGGATTGACGCCCATTCCCACGGCGATTTGATTCTTGGCACCGAAGATGCTCATTTGTTTAAGACCACCCAGGGTGTTACCACCGAGATTACCGGCCAATGCGGTTTATCTATGGCTCCCGTTGCGCCGGAAAACCTGGCTGCCATTCAGAACATGCTGTCCATGGGCACCACTTGGTTTCCAGACGACATGAAAAACTGGAACAGTTTTGCGCGTTTTCTGGAATATGCGGACAAGCAGAAGCTGACGGCCAATGCAAAAATGTATATAGGACACAGCAGCCTGCGCATTGCAGTCATGGGAATGGCAAACCGTCCCGCTACCGATGCCGAACTGGACAAAATGAAGGGTATTTTACGGGAAGCCATGGAAGACGGAGCGGCGGGTTTCTCGACGGGCCTTATCTACACGCCCAGCTGCTATGCGGAAGAGAAGGAAATCATCGAACTCGCCAGGGTGATTGCCCCCTTCAACGGTGTTTACGCAAGCCATATGCGCAATGAAAGCGACAAGATTGTGGATGCCGTCAAGGAGACCATCAATGTAGGCCGTCAAGCCGGCGTAATGGTGGATATTTCGCATCACAAGATGCTGGGCAAGCCCAACTGGGGCAAACAGAAGGAAACCCTCGCACTCATCCATCAAGCAAACGACGAGGGAATCCCGGTGATTTGCGACCAGTATCCTTACACCTGCAACATGACAACGCTCAATGCGTGCATGCCGCCCTGGTATTTTGAAAACGGCTTCCATGCCATGACGGAAAAGCTCAAGGACAAGGCTTTCCGCGAAAAGCTCAAAGCCGAGATGGAAGACCCCGCGACTCCTTATGACAACTATTATCTGAACGCAGGCGGCTGGAGCGGCGTCTATGTCTATTCCGCCTCCAAAACGCCCGAAGCCGAGGGACATTTCATCACCGAGTATGCCGAATCCATCGGCAAGGACCCCTGGGAAGCGTTCTTCGATTTGTGCGTCGCCAACAACTGCGAAGCCGGTGGCGTTTACAGCAGCATGTGCGAAGAAGACGTGTGCGAAATCATCCAGGACCCCTATTGTATTGTCGGCAGCGACGGTTTGACCCGCAGTTGGAAGGAAAAAGGACATCCCAGAGCAAGCGGCACCTTCCCTCACGTCATCACTTATTTCGTAAAAGAGAAGAAGATTCTCACCCTGGAACAAGCCATTCACAAAATGACCGGTCTCACCGCCAAATATTTGCGCATCAAGAACAAAGGCCTGATCAAGGAAGGTTATGACGCCGACCTTGTCATCTTCGACTACGAGAAGCTTCAGGACACCGCAACCTACAGCAATTCCAACAGCATCACCGAAGGCATTCACTATGTGTTTGTAAATGGGGTACTCGTATACAAGGACAAACAATTTACTGGCGCAACTCCTGGCCGTATGATTCGACACAACGCTTAAGTGTTTTATCATCCGAAATAATATAGAAAGGATAATACAATATGGCACCACTAGTTGCATTTGTAATTGTTTTCGCGCTTCTGCTGGTAGCTCTCATCAAGTTCAAAGTGACTCCCTCCGTAGGGCTTTTCGCCGCCGCAGTTATTTTCGGGCTCATGGTCGGTATGCCCGCCACCGATATTCTCAACAATTTGCCAGCCGGGTTTGGCAACATGATGAAGAGCATCGGCCTTCTGATTGTCTTCGGAAGCATCTTCGGCGACTTTCTTGGAGAATCCGGAGCCACGGAAGAACTGGCCAAAGGTATGGTTCGCCTGTTCGGCAAAAAACATGACCTTCTGGCGTTGAACCTGGTTGGATTCATTCTTTCCATTCCCATTTATTTTGGGTGCGCCTACATCATGACGGCTCCGCTGGTCTGTGCCCTTCAGAAAATCAGCAAAAAGAGCATGAAGGGCTATGTCATCGCCATCTTTACCGGGTTGATGCTGACCCACAGCTGCGTTGCTCCCACGCCGGGACCCCTTGCCGTTGCCGGACAGATTGGCGCCAATGTGGGTTGGTTCATCATTTGGGGCATTGTTGTTTGCCTCCCTGCAAGTCTTCTTGTCGGCTGGCTCTATGCCAACTTCGTCGTGAGTCAGGAAGAAAGGAAGCAGGCTCGTGCAGCTATGCGGGAAATCGCGGAAAACGACGAGTTAATTGCGCCGGACCCCACAAAGCCCTCCGCCCTGAAGGCTTTCCTGCTGGTCATTTTCCCGATTGCCCTGATTGTTTTTGCCTCTATTTTCTCCCTCTTTGTGACCGAAGGACCCGCCTACACCGTCATCAACTTTATCGGAAACTCCAACATTGCACTGTTCATCGCCATGCTGGTGACCGGTTTCGCGCTGCAAAAGTACATACCCAAAAAGACGGTCATGCAGTTTATCGATGAGGCTGCCAACCGTACCGGCAACATTCTTCTCATTGTCGGTGCCGGCGGGTGCTTCGCCGCCATCCTGGGCGCCACTACCATGAGCACGGACCTTGTGGACATTATGTCGGCTTCCAATATGCCGGTCATTCTGCTGGGATTCCTGCTTGCTTTCTTCATCCGCGCCGCCGTGGGTTCCGCAACGGCAGCCATGCTGACCTCCGTTGCCATTGCCGGTCCCGTTTGCGTTGCGACGGGTATGTCTCCGGTTATTGCAGGTCTGTCGGTCTGCCTGGGTGCGCACTCTGCCACCTTCCCCACCGACGTCACCTTCTGGTTCCCCTCCACTTACAACGGTCTCAATACGAAGGACTGCCTGATGACCACAACCGTGCCGTGCATCCTGTCCGGTGTGATTGGTCTGATTACACTTGCCATACTGAACGCATTTTCCGGCGTGCTTCCCGGAATGTTCTGAGTCACCAAACCGAAAAGGAGTTATTATGACCTCACTGAATAACATTGTTGCCAACAAATCGATAGCGGAATGGATTGTGTCCTGCCCGGTTGTGGGGGATATCTGCGAACTAAAGGAAACCGTCTGGGTAAACCCCGACAAGAAGCCCTTCAACCTGGCAATAGCTTCCTGCCCCCTCACCATGGAGGATATTGTCGACGCCGCCGACCGGCTGGACCGGTTTGCCCCCTACGTTCGTAAAGTTTTTCCGGAAACAGCCGCAACCGGTGGCATCATCGAATCGGATATTCTTCCAATCCCCCACATGCAAAAACTGCTGGAAGAGGAAGAGAATATTCCGATTCCAGGGCAAATGTGGCTCAAGCTGGACAGCCATCTGCCCATTTCGGGTTCCATCAAAGCCCGGGGTGGAATTTATGAAGTCCTGAAAACCGCCGAGGATATTGCCATCAGCAACGGACTTCTCCAAGAAGGCGATGACTATACGGTTTTCGACAGCGAACCCTTCCGCGCCTTGTTTTCCAACTACGAAATCGTCGTCGGCTCCACCGGGAATCTCGGCCTTTCCATCGGAATCATGAGCGCCAAGCTGGGGTTTCAGGTGACGGTCCACATGTCGGCCGACGCCAGACAGTGGAAAAAAGACTTGCTCAGAAGCAAGGGCGTTCGGGTGGTGGAATACGATTCCGATTACAGCATCGCCGTGGCGGAAGGAAGAAAATTGGCGGCTCAAAATCCTCGTTGCCACTTTGTCGACGACGAAAACTCCAAAACACTGTTCCTCGGCTATGCCGTTGCCGCTCTGCGCCTGAAAAAGCAACTGGATGAAAAACATATCGCGGTTGATCAGGAGCATCCGTTGTTTGTCTACCTTCCCTGCGGCGTTGGCGGCGGGCCGGGTGGCGTTTCCTTTGGACTCAAAATGGTTTTTGGAGACGCTGTGCACTGCTTCTTTGCCGAACCCACCCATGCTCCCTGCATGATGCTGGGAATGGCGACGGGCGAGAACCACAACGTATGTGTTCAGGATTTCGGCCTGGATAATTTGACCGCCGCCGACGGTTTGGCGGTGGGCCGCGCTTCCGGCTTTGTCGGGTCTTTGATGCGCCCATTCATGAGCGGCTGCTATTCTCTGAAAGATGAGCGCATGTTCAGAATGCTTGCCCAGCTTGCGGATTCGGAGAACATCTACCTGGAGCCAAGCGCCTTGGCTGGAATGTACGGTCCCGTGTTGATGCAAAAGTCCGAGGCGATGGGCAAGTATATTGTGGACTCCGGGTTGGAAGGCAAAATGGCCAATGCACTGCATCTTGTTTGGGCTACAGGCGGAAACATGGTGCCGAAAGAAGAAATGCAATCTTATTACGAAAAAGGAAAATCACTGCTCTAAAAAAGACTATCCCCTCTATCATTCGGTCCAAACTTTGCCCATTGGAAATCTTTGTCCAAGATTTCCAATGGGTCCTTTTTATGATGATGGGGGAACTTGCCGGCGCTGCCCCAGATTCAACTCTTCCGGGCAGAGCTTTTGCAGAAGCCACTTGTCCCCGGCCTCTTTCTTTGGGATTCGCTTTTGAGGCACTTTGTGGTATAATAGCAATCAGATTCTTGGTGGCAGCATGGTGGCGACTTGTTTGTTGCTGTGACGCTGCTTCTCCATTCCCATCGCGGGAAGCATATGGAATTGCATTCCCTATTGCGGCGCATCGCACCCGGTGCGCCGCGGGCGTCTTGCCGGACGCCCCATTTTTATGCCGGGAGGACCTCATGAAAGAAACCAGTCGACAATACTTCTTTTCCCTTAAGCAAAAGGCGCTGGAGCGCTATTTTGGCCGGCTCAACGCCGTTCAGCGGCAGGCGGTCCTGCATCGGGACGGCCCCCTGCTGATTTTGGCCGGAGCGGGCAGCGGCAAAACCACCGTTTTGATTAACCGCATCGAAAATATGATTTTGTTCGGCAACGCCTATCATCAGGGGGATTACGTTCCCTCCGCTCAGGATTTGGCGCTGCTGGAAGGCTACGTCAACGGCGGAGCGCTCAGCCCTCAGGAGCTTTCCCGCATCATTGCCCACGACGCCGTCCGCCCCTGGAATGTGCTGGCCATCACCTTCACCAACAAGGCGGCGGGAGAGCTGAGGGACCGGCTCAAGGCCCGGCTGGGCGAGGATATGGCCGCCGACATCGCCGCCTCCACCTTCCACTCCATGTGCGTGCAGATTCTGCGCCGGGAAGGGGAAGCCATCGGCTACGGCCGCAGCTTTACCATCTACGACACCGACGATTCCCTGCGGGTGATTAAGGACTGCCTTAAGCAGTTGGATATCAGCGAAAAGGTGTTCCCTCCCCGCTCCATTTTAGGGGAAATCGGGCGGGCCAAGGATAACCTGCTCAACGCCCAAGGCTACCGGCAAAAAGCCGGAGAGGATTACCGCAAAAAGGTCATCGCCAGCGTCTTCGAGCTTTACGAGAAAAAGCTGAAAACCGCCAACGCCATGGACTTCGACG
>JAKPGH010000206.1 GCA_029550985.1 Bacillota bacterium | reverse complement strand
TTTCCTTCCTGGCAGGAGCAATTCTCATCCCTGCCCGAGGAGCCTTCTATGGAAGAGCCCCCCGAGGAAGAGACCAGGCCCTCCCTTGCCGTTCCCCTTTCCTATCGTCAGGTTTGGGATTTCGACGAAAACGGCCTGGCGGCAGTCTACGACGGCCAGGGATGGGGCCTCATCGACCAGGAAGGCAATGAAGTGCTGGAGTGCGCCTACGATTACATTCATGAGTTTTCCAATGGCTATGCCGTTGTGGAATTGGAAGGGTTTTACGGGCTGGTGACCATCTTGGGGGAACTGGCCGTGCAGCCGGAGTGGGAAGACGCTTTTTACTTTTCCGAAGGGCTTTTGCCGGTCTGCCGCAACGGCAAGTACGGATTTATCGACTTGGCCGGCAACGAGATCATTCCGCTGCAATACGACGACGCCTACCCTTTTACGGAAGGGTATGCCGTCGTGATTTCCAACGAGGGCTCCTTTTTCATCGACAATGAAGGTCAGAGAGTCTCCCCTGTTTACGAGGAGGCTTACAGCTTTTCCGACGGGCTGGCTCCCGTTATGCAAAACGGGAAGTGGGGATATGTGGACGCCAGCTTTGAGCTTGTCATTCCCTGTAACTATGACGATGCGGACTTCTTTACCCAAGGCTATGCCGTTGTTCGGAAAGGCGCCCGCTACTGCGTCATCGACGCGGCGGGCAACGAGGTGTCTCCCTTGGCCAACAAGATTTGGCTTCAGGAAAACGCCTATGCCATGTTGGAGTTAAACGGTTACCTGGGGTTGTATGATTTAGTCGAGCAGGGCTATCTCATCACTCCCCAGTATCGGGACTCCTATCTTTTTTCCGAAGGGGTGATGCCGGTTACGCTCGACGGCATTGTCTGGTACTATGTAGACGAGGACAACCGCCCTGCCATACCGGGAGAGTTTGATTTGGCTCTGCCTTTCCGGGAGGGAATCGCACCGGTCATGCAAAACGGCTATTACGGTTTGATCGACCAGGATGGCAATGTCATTTCTGAGTTTCAATGGGACTACGCGGGACCATGTAAAAACGGTATGGTAGCGGTAGAAAAGGATGGGTGGTGGGGCTTTCTAAAAATTCCAAAACATTAATGTTCTTGTTTTTTATAAGGAGGTGTTTGCAGTATTCCGACCAATCCCTCATCATAATCCAATCGATTTCTTACAAGATATTAAGATTTAGCGCACATTCCATTTAAGATAAACAAGATATACTTAATTTTGAAAATTAATTATATTTAATTTGCCAAATAAAGAAATAGAAGGTTTTGGAATGTCAATTTACAATATCCTGCTGACACTTCTGATTTCTTTCTGCGTAGGGCTATTTTTCTGTCGCCTCAAAGTTCCCGGCGGCATGCTGGTGGGCGGCATTATTGGCGCCGCCATTCTGAATATTATTTGGGATATTGCGTATATTCCCAAATTGGGGAAGATTTTTGCACAATCCATGGCAGGAGCTTTTATTGGCAGTTCGGTAAAGAGAAACGAACTTGGGGAAATGCGCCGCATTGCCAAGCCCGCCGCTATTCTGTTAGGCTCCTACCTGATCATGAATTTGTTGATGGGGTGGCTGCTCTATACAGTCAGCCCTATTTCTGCTGCTACCGCCTGGTTTAGCGCCGTTCCCGGCGGAATTAACGACATTCCTTTGATTGCCGCGGATATGGGAGCCAATGCGCCCCAGGTTGCAATCCTGCAATTTGTGCGCCTGGTCATCGGCGTTGGCGTTTTCCCCGGCATGATTCAATGGCTTTGCCGGAATAAAGAAAACAGCGACACTCCTCCAGTTTTACCGGAAACTTCCAACCAAGCCGATGCTGTAACTACGGCAATTACGGCAACCACGGCAGCCACGGCAACCGCAGCGCCTGCAAAACAGAAAAAAAAGATCCATTTCTGGATTACCATGGGCGTTGCCTTTGCTTGCGGCCTGATTGGAAATGTGACAGGCATCCCTGCCGGAATTTTGGTATTTGCACTGGCCGGAACCATTGTCCTCAATTTGACCTGGGGGAAAGCATTTTTGCCATCCAAAGTGAAGCGATTTGCCCAACTGTTTTCCGGCGCATACATAGGTTGTTCCATCGGGTGGGCCGATGTGCTGCAACTGCGCTATTTGATTCTGCCTGCGATTTTAATTACAGCCGGCTACACCACGTTTTGTGTGCTGTGCGGGCGTGCCCTGCAGCGGTATTGCCACATGTCCCCCAAAGAAGCCATGTTGGCGGCCACACCTGCCGGCGCCAGCGACATGGCGCTGATTTCCATGGATTTGGGCGTGCAAAGCACCGACCTAGTCTTGCTGCAAGTTCTGCGACTCATTGTGGTTTCTTCCCTCTTTCCGCAAGTGATCCAAATTGTGTTGTTATTGCTCCCCAACTGATTGGAGGTTAGTGATGTTAAAGGATGCTCAAAAAAGGATCATCTTTGTTTTGCGCGCCATTGAAGTGACCATTGCCATTTTGCTTACCATAGCTATAGTCATTTTATGTCTTCCCATGATTCCTGCCATTTTTGACCTATTGTCTCCCGGTGCCGACATCAGCGACTTAAAGATATATGTTGGAATATGCCTTTTCTCTCATCATCGGCATCGAATTTGTCAAAATGGTTTGCAAACCTACCGCAGGCAATGTGGTGGAAGTTTTAATGTTTGCCGTAGCCCGTTTTATCATCATTGACCACTCTTCCATTATGACTTCATTGTTTGGGGTTGTCTCCATTGCAATTCTATTTGCCACCAGAAAATATTTGTTCATGGAGGTCAGCGAACTGCACGAAGTCATTGAAATAACCGAACCAAACGTAATGGGCGACGTAAGCGAGCAAACCGAACTGACGGAAAATTAAAGACAGTTCTTTAGGAACACAGCGTTCATGTTCAAGGAGGGATTGTATGGAACTAAAAAAGGTGGGGGTATCGGGCACCCTTGAATCGAGTGACGTCATGATAACCCTGGAACCAGGCAATGGCGGAATTGAAATTGAACTGTCCAGCACTGTGGAAAAGCAGTTTGGCAACGCAATCCGCCGGGAAATTCTCGCTACCCTTGAAAGTATGGGGGTAAACAATGCTCGAGTCACGGCCGTGGACAAGGGAGCGCTGGACTGCGTCATCCGGGCCCGGGTAAAAACGGCTGTCTGCCGGGCGGCAGAGGTTGAGTATAACTGGGGAGGTGACGGACAATGAGTAACCGCCTGCGGCGCACCATGTTGTATGTGCCGGGAAACAATCCTGGCATGATTAAGGATGCCGGCATCTACGGAGCGGACTGCGTCATGTTTGACCTGGAAGACTCCGTTTCCCTTAACGAAAAGGATGCCGCTCGCTTTTTGGTGTACGAGGCTCTGACTTCTCTGGATTTGGCAGATAAGGAATACCTCGTCCGCATCAACTCTCTGGATTCCGGGTTGGGACTTGCAGACCTGGAGGCGATTGTCCGCACCGGCAAAGCGGTCATCCGCCTGCCCAAAACCGAAAGCGCCAAAGACGTATTGGAGTGCGAAGCGGAAATCGCCCGCATCGAACAGGCCTGCGGTTTGCCGGTGGGCAGCACAAAGATGATGGCTGCTATTGAAAGCGCGGCCGGCGTCCTCAACGCAAGGGAAATCGCCATGGCCAGCCCTCGTCTCATCGGTATTGCCCTGGGCGCGGAGGACTTTGTCACCGACCTGAAGACCACTCGGTCGGAGGACGGCATTGAGCTGCTGTTTGCCCGCAGCGCCATTTTGCTGGCGGCCCGGGCGGCGGGCATCGACGCCATCGATACGGTTTACTCCGACGTCAACAACGAAGAAGGCCTGCGAAAAGAAGTGAAGTTGATCCGTCAGCTGGGCTTTGACGGCAAGAGCATCATCAACCCGCGGCAGATTAACGTCGTTCACGAAGTTTTCACTCCTACCAAAAAGGACATCGACCACGCCCTTGCGGTGCTGGAGGCCATCAAAGAAGCGGAGCGGAAAGGCAGCGGAGTCATTTCCCTCAACGGAAAAATGGTGGACCGTCCCATTGTGCTGCGGGCTCAGCGGGTTATCAGCCTGGCGAAGGCGTCCGGCGTGTTAAAGGAGGGTACATATGCGCAAGATTGATTTAGAGAGCATCCCATACCGGGAAGAACTCCATGAAATCAATAAAGTGTTTAATGTGAAAAAGGTCACCAAGAATACCCGTACCCTGGCGGAGCGGGAAATTCATCACAATAAGATTGTGGGCAGCCTGGAGGAAGCCGAACAGCGCGCAGGGCTAAAAAACGGAATGACCATTTCCTTCCACCATCATTTCCGCAACGGCGACTACGTTGTCAATATGGTGGTGGACAAACTGGCGGAAATGGGCTACCGGGACCTTGTATTGGCAGCCTCCTCCCTCACCGACTGCCATGCCCCCCTCATCAAGCATATTGAAAACGGAGTCATTCGGCGGATTGAAACCAGCGGTCTCCGCGGCAAGCTGGCGGAAGCCATCTCCCACGGGCTGATGGATGTCCCCGTGGTGTTCCGAAGCCATGGCGGACGGGCGGGTGCCATTGAAAAAGGCGAGCTTCCCATTGACGTGGCTTTCTTGGGCGCGCCCTCCTGCGACCCTTACGGCAACGCCAACGGCTACATTCGGGATACCGCCGAAGGCATCATGTGCGGCTCCATGGGTTACGCCAAAAGCGACGCCACCTATGCCGACAAGGTGATTATCATCACCAACCATATCGTCCACTATCCCAACACTCCCTTTGCTATCCCTGAATCCGATGTGGACTACATCGTCAAGGTGGATGAGATTGGCGACCCTGCCGGCATCATGACGGGCGCCACTCGTTATACCACCAACCCCAAGGAGCTGTTGATGGCAGAACTTGCAAGCAAGGTAATTTTCGCCAGCGGCCGCTTCCAGGACGGCTTCTCCTTCCAGACGGGAACCGGTGGGGCCTCTCTGGCAGTCACCCGTTTCCTCAAAGATAAAATGCTGGAAAAAGGCATTAAGGCAAGCTTCGCTTTGGGCGGCATTACCGGCTCCATTGTAGAGCTGCACGAGCAAGGACTGATTAAGAGAATTTTGGACGTCCAGAGCTTTGACCTGCGGGCGGCGCAGTCCCTGCGGGACAACCGCTTCCATCATCAAATCTCGGCGGGATACTATGCCAGCCCCTACAGCGAAGGAACCGCCGTCAATCAGTTGGATGTTGTGGTGCTTTCGGCACTGGAGGTGGACACCTCCTTCAACGTCAATGTGCTGACCGGCAACGACGGTATCATTCGGGGCGCCATCGGCGGACATCCCGACACCAGTTTCGGCGCCAGTGTCTCCATCGTCATCGTTCCCCTGACCCGCGGTAGAATTCCCTGCGTGGTCAAACAGGTCAATACCGTTGTGACGCCGGGTAAAACGGTGGACGTCGTGGTCACCGACCACGGCATCGCCGTCAATCCTCTGCGCAAGGTGCTCCGGCAGCGGATGATTGACAACGGGCTGCCGGTGTATACCATCGAGGAGCTGCAGAAAAAAGCGGAGCAACTGGTGGGAGTACCCGACCCCGTGCAATACACCGATAAAGTGGTAGGCGTTGTTACCTATCGGGATGGTTCCGTCATTGACCTGATTTATCAGGTGAAGGATTAATACCCAAAAACGCTGTCGACTATTCTTCTCGGCAGCGTTTCTATCTATTAAGGGCTATATACGTATCGTGATTTTTCGCAAGGGGGAAATTTATGCAACTGGATTATGCATCTCCACCCCGAGGACAAAAGCTGGAACGCATCCGCGCTTTTTTGGCAAAGCTTTCCCTGGATTGGGACCATACCATAGAACATACGGTTTGCCTGTTGGAGGATGACCACATCGTTGCCACCGGTTCTCTGCGGCAAAACGTTCTGTTGTGCATCGGCGTCGACCCCTCCCTGCAAGGGGAGGGGCTGACCGCCACCATCGTCACCGAGCTGGTGAAATTGGCCGTTCAGTCTGGGAAAACCCATCTCTTCTTATTTACCAAACCGGAAAACGAGAAGATTTTCACTTCCCTGGGCTTTTACCCTGTGGCGGGCACCTCTGACGTGCTGCTGTTGGAAAACAAAAAAGACGGAATCCGCCAATTTGTGCAATCCCTGCGGCAGCCCCGGGTGGACGGCGTCATTGCATCGGCGGTGGTCAACTGCAATCCCTTTACCAACGGCCACCTCTATTTGCTGGAAAAAGCGGCTTCGGAATGCGCTCTGCTTCACGTGTTTGTGCTGTCGGAGGACCGCAGCGCTTTTCCGGCGTCGGTGCGGCTGCAACTGGTAAAGGAAAACACCGCCCACATTCCCAATATCATCGTGCACCCCACAGCCGATTATCTGATTTCCTCCGCCACCTTTCCCGATTATTTTCATAAGGAGAAAGGCTTGTCGTCGGAAATCAACTGCAAACTGGACCTGACCATTTTTGCCACCCATTTTGCCCGTCCCATGGGAATCACCAGGCGATATGTGGGCACCGAACCCAACTGCGCCGTCACAGCGGCATATAACCGCCAGATGAAGAGCTTCCTTCCCACCATGGGGATTGAAGTGGTGGAAATTCCCCGCTATGAATTGGGAGGGCAACCGGTCAGCGCCAGCAAGGTGCGGGCTCTGCTCAAGGAAGGTAGGCTGGACGAAATCAAGCCTCTGGTTCCCCCTGCAACCTTCGCCTATCTAGAAAGGATGACCCCTATTGACTGAGCGCAACTTCGTTCAAGACGCTGTACCGGTGACTTTGGAGGAAATGCTTCAGGCACGGGAAGAGCGCCAGAAAAAGCAAAAGGAGCTTCTGACCCGATATGGTCAGACGCTCCTCTGCTTTACCATGAACATTCCGGGACCATATAAAACATACCCGTTGGCGGAAAAGGGATTTCACGCGGGTATGCAAGCCATCAAAGCACAACTGCAGGCGGAAGGCATCGGCACGATCTACGAACTGGTGGAAATCGCCCCTACCGGCTGCACCTATTGGAGCGTCCTCAATGGGCCCGCCATCGTGGTGAAGAAGCTGGCCATGGAAGTGGAGAATCAACATCCTCTGGGCCGCCTGTTTGATATGGATGTCTTTGCGCCTGACGGCAAGGCGCTCCGGGGCGAAGATTTTGGCCGGAGGGAACGCACCTGCCTCATTTGTCAACAACCGGTATGGGCCTGCTCCCGCAGCAGGGCTCACAGCGCCGAGGAACTCTCCCTCCATGTGGCCAAAATGTTCTGGCGATATGCCTGCAGCCAGTTTGCACAACAGACGGGCCTTGCCGCTGTGCGCGCGCTGCTGTATGAGGTTTCCGCCACGCCGAAGCCGGGTCTGGTGGACCGGAACCACAACGGCTCCCACCACGACATGGACTTTTTTACTTTTTTGGACAGCGGAACCGCCCTAATCCCCTATTTTCAGAAAATAACGGAAATGGGCATTGCCCATCAGGGGACGGCTCAAACTCTCATTTCCTCCCTGCGCTATCAGGGCAGGCAGGCTGAGCAGCAGATGTTTGCCGCCACCGGAGGAGTCAATACCCATAAGGGATTAATCTTTTCTCTGGGGCTTCTTTGCGCTTGTGCCGGATATCAATACGCCCACCAGCTGCCCTGCACGGCGAACCATCTCCTGGAGCTGGCAGCCCAGGCGGCCGGCGGAGTCACCAAAGAGCTGGGCAACACGGAAAAGCCGACTACTCACGGGCGCAGGGCCTATGACCGGTATAACGTCACCGGCATCCGCGGGGAAGCCGCCGCAGGTTACCCCCATGTTCGCCAATGGGGGTTGCCGGTGCTGAAAAAAATGTTGGCGGCGGGCTGCTCCCTTAACGACGCGGGGGTTATAGCGCTGCTTCACCTGATGGCCAACCTGGAGGACACCAACATCCTTGCCCGGGCCAATCAGGAAACCCTGCGCCAAATGCAAACCCTCATCCGCAAGGAACTGACCCGCACACAGGA
>JAKPGH010000194.1 GCA_029550985.1 Bacillota bacterium | reverse complement strand
GACTGGCTTGCGCCTGGCGTACAGTCCGGAAAATACAACGCTCACGACCACGGCATGATGGCCAGCTTTAAGTACCTGACCCAAAAAGACGGCGTGTTCGCCGAGTATTTCCATGTCAACCAGGCGGACGCCAACCTGGTGCATATGCCCGACGACGTGTCTCCCGAAGCCGCTTTGATGACGGTGGACATGATGTCCACCGGATTCCACGGCGTGGAGCTGGCCAACATCGGATTCGGCGATACCGTTGTGGTGATTGGCATCGGGCCGGTAGGCCTGATGGCGGTGGCCGGAGCCAAACTGCGGGGCGCCGGGCGGATTATCGCCGTGGGAACCCGTCCCAACTGCATTAAGATTGCCAAGGAATACGGCGCCACCGATATCGTCAGCTACAAAGACGGCGACATCGTGGAGCAAATTCTGAAGATGACCGACGGCGGCGCCGACCAGGTCATCATCGCCGGAGGCGACGGCGAAACCTTCCGCCAGGCGGTGGATATGACCAAGGCCATGGGCGTCATTGCCAACATCAACTACTTCGACATTTCCAACACCCTGGCGATGCCCGCCATGTCCTGGGGCCTGGGAATGGCCAACAAGGATATCCGCGGCGGCTTCTGCCCCGGCGGCGCCGTGCGGATTCAAAAGCTGCTGGAACTCATCCGTCACGGACGCGTGGACACCACCAAGATTATTTCCCACAAGTTCTACGGCTTCGACAAGATTCCGGAAGCCTTCGACCTGATGGACAAGAAGGCTCCCGACCTCATCAAGCCCATCATCTACATCGACGCCGAATAAGTTTAATCAAAAAGGGACCGGCTTTTTGGCCGGTCCCTTTTTCGCTCTAGGAATAGAGTTGTAAGCTAAAAAATATGCGTTTAAAAGCTGCCCCGGCGCTTGAATTCCGGGGTGAGGACGGTGCGGGTGGGAGGCTTGCGGCCTTGAATCAGCTCCAGCAGAATGGCCACCGCCCGTCGGCACATGTCGTCCACCTTGTTGTCGACGCTGGAAAGTTCGGGAGACGAGCATTTGCAGAGGATGGAGTCGTTAAACCCAATCACCGCCACGTCGTCCGGCACCCGCAACCCCCGGGACTGCAACGCTTTGAGGGCTCCCAGAGCCAGCAGGTCCTCGCTGGCCACCACGGCGTTGAATTTCACCCCGGCATCGATGAGCTCCAGCACTTTTTCTTTGACCGCGTCGCCGTCCTTGGGCACTTGGAGCTTCAGGGCGGGGGAGTGGGAGATGTTGCAGTCGCCGCAACCGCGGGTAAAGCCCCTCCATTTTGTGAGGCTGGAATAGCTTTCGGTGTTTTCGATATAGAGGATATCCCGTCGGTTGACGGCGGCCAAATCCCGCACTAGGTGGTAAACGGCGCCCTCCTCGTCGCAGAAGACGCAGTAGGTGTTGGGAATATCCAGGGAGCCGTTGATCAAAATGACCGGAACCTGTGTGGCGGCTTGGGCGATGTGCTCGTTGCTGGTCCGTTCCTGGAAAATGGAACCCACCAAAATCATGGCGTCCACCCGCTTGGAGAGCAGCAGCTGCATATAGCGGCTCTTTTCCGACACGTCGTTGCCGGTGCAGCAGAGAATCACATCATACCCTAAGGTGCGCAGTTCGCTTTCGATGGTGGCCACTGCGCGGGCGTAAAACAAATCGCTGACGGTGGTGCACAGCACGCCCACCATTTGGATGGAGCCAAGGCCCAATCCTCTGGCAAACACGTTGGGAGTATACCCGATCTCCTCAATGATGCGCTCCACTTTCCGGCGGGTTTTTTCGGAGACATTTTCCTTGCCGTTAATAACCCGGGAGACAGTGGCAATACTAACTCCTGCCAGCTTTGCAATATCGTAGATATTCAAAAAAATCCCCCTTTGGGATAAAAGCTTGCTTGGCAAAACTTGCAAAAGCGGAAATTCTTCCAAACCTTCCCCCCGGAAGGCCCAAAAAACAGAACACCATTTGATACTATCACACTTTAGCCGGCAAAACAACCGCCTGAAAACAAAGAGAAAGAAAACTGCAAAGAAAGAGAGGTGTAAGCCCTTACATTATATCCTGTTGAATTGTATTTTTCAACTGTATTTATAGAGAAATATCCAGCCCATTTATAGCGAATCCTCTAATTGACAAGTTATTCTTTTCCATGTAAAATGTTAAATTGTAAGAGCTTACATGACCATTACAGTGTAAACGATAAAAAGATAATAAAAAGGAGTGACAGGCATGACCATCTCTCTGGAGAAGGATTTAAACGGCAAGGTTGCCGTTATTACCGGCGGTGGCGGCATTTTGTGCGGCTGCATGGCCAAGGCCCTGGGCGAATATGGTGTTAAGGTGGCAGTTTTGGACCTCAACGAGCAGGCAGCTCAAAAGGTGGCCGACGAAATCGTTGCTGCCGGCGGCCAGTCCATCGGCGTCAAGTGCAACGTGTTGGACGCCGGAAGCATCCGCGAGGCGCACCAAAAGGTAAAGGACGCTTTTGGCCCCATTGATATCCTCATCAACGGAGCCGGCGGAAACCATCCCAAAGGCACCACCGACTCGGAATTTTTCTCCCCCAGCGATTTGGATAAGGAAAACTTCAAGACCTTTTACAACCTGGATGCCGACAGCATCCGCTTTGTGTTCGACCTCAACTTTATGGGGACCTTGCTCCCCACCCAGGAGTTCAGCCGGGATATGATTGAAAAGGGCGGCGTCATTCTGAACATCAGCTCCATGAACGCCTTTACTCCTCTCACCAAGATTCCCGCTTACTCTGCGGCAAAGGCGGCCATCTCCAACTTTACTCAGTGGCTGGCCGTTCACTTCTCCAAGTCCAACATTCGTGTCAACGCCATTGCTCCCGGCTTCTTTGTCACCGACCAGAACCGGGCCCTTCTCACCAATCCGGACGGCAGCTACACCGCCCGCTCCGAGAAGATTCTGCGCAACACTCCCATGGGCCGCTTTGGCCTTCCCGAGGAGCTGCTGGGCACCATGCTCTACCTGCTGGACGAGAACATGTCCGGATTTGTAACCGGCGTTGTCGTTCCCATCGACGGTGGATTCTCCGCCTACTCCGGAGTTTAATGATTGACGAATTGCAGCACAACATGATGATTAACAGGGGGTATACAACATGAAGCTTCGCAAGGATGCCAAGTACGCTCTGATTGTTCCCGCCAGTATGGGTCTGCGCATTACTCCTTATGACCGGCAACCAGTAGCTGCTTCCAACCATTTCTTCCTTCAGGCCACCAGCGCCGAAGCCAATGTAGCCAGCATTTCCGCTTATCTGGGACTTCCCGTAAAAGTGCTCACCACCTTCGTCAAAGGCAGCCCCATGGCGGCGTTTATCAAACAGGATCTCCGCTCCAGAGGAATGGAATTTGAAGGCCCCGAAGTAGAACAGGGCGGCCCTTGGGGCTATCGCCACCAGTTCAACATTGCCGACAGCGGATTCGGCATGCGGGGCCCCAGAGTCTGGAACGACCGGGCCGGCGAAGTGGGCCGCACCCTCAATGTCAAGGACTTTGATTTGGACCGCATCTTCGGCGAAGAAGGCGTGCAAATCATCCACATGAGCGGTTTGATTGCCGCCCTTTCTCCCGACACCACCCAGTTCTGCCTGGAGCTTGCCAGAGCCGCGAAAAAGCACGGCACCCTCATCAGCTTTGACCTCAACTACCGCGCCAGCTTCTGGAAGGGCAGGGAAGACGAGCTGCACAGGAGCTTCTGCGAGATTGCCTCTCTGGCCGACATTCTGGAGGGCAACGAAGAGGACTTCCAGCTCTGCCTGCGCATTCAGGGACCCGAAGCCGGCGGAAAGGACCTGGCTTCCAAGATCGATGCCTTCAAGGGCATGATTGAGCGGGTGAAGGCCCAGTATCCCAACGCCCAGGTATATGCCACCACTCTGCGCCAGGTGCTGTCCGCCAACGAGCATCTGTGGGGCGCCATCATGCTGGAAGGAGACAACTGGCATGTCATCGAGCCTCGTCCCATTCCCGTTTTGGACCGTATCGGCGGCGGCGACGGCTTTGTGGGCGGCCTGCTGTACGGCATCCTCAAAGAGTGGGAGCCTGAGAAATGGGTACAGTTCGGCTGGGCTACCGGCGCGCTTGCCACCACCATGCTCACCGACCATGCCCAACCCGCCGACGAAGCTCAGGTTTGGGATATCTACAAGGGCAATGCCCGCGTACAGCGGTAACGTTTTAAAGTAAGGTTCCACGGCTTTCCCTGCCTGAATCCAATCAGACAGGGAAAGCCTAAAACTGCGGAAAGGTGCGGCTTAATTGCTCAAACAGCTGCACTGTACCGCTGAAATCTTTTGGTGTCTGACAAATTTCTAATAGGTAAACGCAACAAATCATAGGAGGTACAGTGATATGAGCAAAGCTGATATCGGACTGATTGGCCTGGCAGTTATGGGTGAAAACCTGGTCATGAACATGGAGAGCAAGGGCTTTACCGTTGCTGTCTATAACCGCACCACCGAAAAGGTCACCAAATTTGTGGAAGGACGCGCCAAGGGCAAGAACATCATCGGCGCCCTGACCGTAGAGGATTTCGTAGCTTCTCTGAAGAAGCCCCGCCGGATTATGATCATGGTAAAGGCCGGCAAGCCTGTGGACGACACCATCGAGCTGCTGCTGCCTCATCTGGAAGAAGGCGACATCATCATCGACGGCGGAAACTCCCACTTCCCCGACACCATTCGCCGCACCAAGTACGTGGAGAGCAAAGGCCTGCTCTATATCGGCACCGGTGTTTCCGGCGGTGAGGAGGGCGCTCTGAACGGCCCCGCCATCATGCCCGGCGGCTCCGAGGCTGCCTGGCCCTATGTCAAGGACATTTTCACCGCCATTGCCGCCAAAGCCGGCGAGGATCAATCCCCCTGCTGCATCTGGATTGGCAAGGACGGCGCCGGCCACTTTGTCAAGATGGTTCACAACGGCATCGAGTACGGCGACATGCAGCTGATCTGCGAAGCCTACGCCGTCATGAAGGACGTTCTGGGCATGACCAACGAGGAAATCCACCAGACCTTTGCCAAGTGGAACGAAGGCCGCCTGGACAGCTACCTCATTGAAATCACCCGCGACATCATGGGCTACAAGGATGAAAACGGCAACTACGTGGTCGACGAGATTCTGGACACCGCCGGCCAGAAGGGCACCGGCAAATGGACCAGCCAGGCTGCTCTGGACGAGGGCATTCCTCTGACCCTGATTAGCGAAGCCGTGTTCAGCCGCTGCCTGAGCGCCCTGAAGGACCAGCGGGTTGCCGCTTCCAAGCAGCTCCAGAAGAAGAAGCTGGATGTCAAGATCGACCGCGAAGCCGTTCTGAAGGATCTGGAAGAGGCTCTGTTCTGCTCCAAGGTGGTCAGCTACGCTCAGGGATACTCCCTGATGGCCACCGCCGCCGAAACCTACGGCTGGAAGCTGGATATGGGAGGCATCGCTATGATTTGGCGCGGCGGCTGCATCATCCGCAGCGTCTTCCTCAACGAGATTAAGAAGAGCTTTGAGGCCAATCCCGACCTGCCCAACCTGATGCTGGCTCCTTACTTCAAGGAAGCTTTGGATAAGGGCCAGGAAGCCTGGCGCCGCATTGTGGCTCTGGCTGTGTCCAGCGCCGTGGCCGTTCCTGCCATGAGCTCCGCTCTGGCTTACTTCGACGGCTACTTCAGCGAGCGTCTGCCTGCCAACCTGCTCCAGGCTCAGCGCGACTACTTCGGCGCCCACACCTTTGAGAAGCTGGGCCATCCCCGCGGCCAGTTCTTCCATGTCAATTGGACTGGTAAGGGCGGCACCACTTCTGCCACCACTTATAACGTCTAACAGCCAACCTTTGGCGAGAAAACATGCTGCTTCCCAGCACAACGCCGGGAAGCAGCCCCTCTTATTTCTCGCATTTTCTTGAAAGCTAAAATCCATGAGACATTGATGGATAAGGAGAAAACGGCATGAATGCTTTTGCACTGAAATTGCTGGCGCCACAGGACAGAGGACTGGAAATCGGCGAGATTCGCAATTTCCTGTCCCAGGTTCTGGATGCCTGCGGCGAGGCGGGCGACACCCTGCTGCTGCCTCCCGATATGACACGGCTCCACTCCGGCGCCAACGTTCTGGCCCGGGAGCTGTACGCTCTGATTCAACAGCGCACCCCTTCCGCTCAGGTCAAGGTGATGCCCGCTTTGGGCACCCATGACCCCATGAGCAAGGAGGAGCGGCTGGCTTTCTTTGGAGACAGCATCCCCGACGACGCCTATCTGGTCCACGACTGGAAAAACGGCGTGGAGAAAATCGGAGAAGTGCCCGCCTCCTATGTCAAGGAAGTTTCCGAAGGCCTGATGAACGAGGACATCGTCATCCAGGTCAACCGGGAGCTGCTCAAGCCCGAGTACAAAGCCATCTTCTCGCTGGGGCAGGTTGTTCCCCACGAGGTGGTGGGTATGGCCAACTACACCAAGAACATTCTGGTGGGTGTGGGCGGCAACAGCATCATCAACCAGAGCCACATGCTGGGAGCCATGTACGGCATGGAGCGGATGATGGGCCGGATGGACACTCCCGTCCGCAAGGTGTTCGACTACGCCCAGGAGCATTTCCTCTCCAAGCTGCCTTTGGTGTATATCCTCACCGTCACCACCAACACCCCCGAGGGCGTGCAGATTCACGGCCTCTTTGCCGGAACCACCCGCAAGCCCTACGAGGAAGCCTGCGCGCTGGCCAAGGAGAAAAACCTCATCTTTGTGGATAAACCCTTCCAAAAGTGCGTGGTTTATCTGGACCCCACCGAATTTAAGAGCACCTGGCTGGGCAACAAGGCCATTTACCGCACCCGGATGGCTATGGCCCAGGGCGGCGAGCTGATTATTCTGGCTCCCGGCGTGCGGAAGTTCGGCGAGGACCCCGAAAACGACCGCCTTATCCGCAAATACGGCTATGTAGGGCGGGAGAAGGTCATCGAGCTGTTTGGCAGGGAGAAGGACCTCCAGACCAACCAGAGCGTGGCGGCCCACCTGATCCACGGCTCCTCCGACGGGCGCTTCTCCATCACCTACGCCACCACCCACCTGACAAAGGAAGAGGTGGAAGGGGTTGCCTTCCGGTACATGCCCTACGAGGAAGCCGCCAAACGCTACGACCCCAACCAGCTCAAGGATGGCTACAACACCCTGCCCGACGGCGAGGAGATTTTCTACATCAGCAATCCCGCCTTGGGACTTTGGTCCAAGCCTTTCTAATTTAAAATATTGCAACCAAAAAGAACCGGAGAGAACTTCTCTCCGGTTCTTTTGCTGTCTGCATTTGTTTTTGGCAACAAAAATCCCCCGACGATAATCGGGGGATTGATTCCTTATTTTGCGTATTCGATGGCTCGAGTTTCCCGAATGCAATGAACTTTGATTTGACCTGGATAATCCAGCTCTTCCTCAATTTTCTTGCAGATTTCCCGGGCAGTGATGGTGAGCTGGTCGTCGCTGATGATGTCGGGGCGGAGCAGCACCCGAATCTCGCGTCCCGCCTGAATGGCGAAGGATTTTTCCACTCCGTTGAAGGAGTTGGTGATTTCCTCCAGCTTCTCCAGCCGTTTGATATAGTTTTCAAGGTTTTCCCGACGGGCACCCGGCCTTGCGGCGGAGATGGCGTCGGCCGCCTGTACCAGGCAGGCAATGACGGTGTTGGGCTCCACATCACCGTGGTGAGCCTCGATGGCGTGGATCACTTCGGGGTTTTCCTTGTACTTGCGGGCGATATCTACGCCGATTTGCACATGGGACCCTTCGATTTTATGGGTGAGAGCCTTTCCAATATCGTGGAGCAGACCGGCCCGTTTTGCCAGGGCGACGTTGGCGCCGATTTCGGCGGCCATGATGCCGGCCAGGTTTGCCACTTCGATGGAGTGTTCCAGCACATTTTGGCCGTAACTTGTGCGGTAGCGCATCCGGCCCAAAAGGCGAACCAGCTCGGGATGGAGTCCGTGCACGCCGGTTTCCATGGAGGCGCGCTCTCCGTCCTGCTTGATTTTGGCTTCCACTTCCCGTCCGGCTTTTTCCACCATTTCCTCGATGCGGGCAGGGTGGATACGGCCGTCCTGAATCAGCTTTTCCAAAGCGATGCGGGCGATTTCCCGCTTGACCGGGTCGTGGCTGGAAAGGGTGATGGCTTCGGGAGTGTCGTCGATAATCAGGTCAACGCCGGTGAGGGTTTCCAGCGTGCGGATGTTGCGTCCCTCGCGCCCGATGATGCGTCCCTTCATCTCGTCGTTGGGCAGGGGCACCACCGATACGGTGACTTCGGCCACATGGTCGGAGGCAATGCGCTGAATGGCTTGCGCCACAATATTGCGGGCTTTTTCTTCCGCTTCTTCCTTGATTCTCTGTTCGGCTGCGGCAATCCGCAGGGCTTTTTCGCGGGTCAGTTCCTCGTCCAGGATGGAAAGAAGGTAATCTTTGGCTTGGTCGGTGGAAAATCCCGAAATCTTCTCCAACAGCTCAAACTGGTGATGCTTGACCATTTCGGCTTCCTGCAAGGTTTTTTCGGCATTTTGCAGTTTTTGCTGCAGTTCCTCTTCCTTCTTTTCCAGCTTGTCGGCTCGCTTTTCCAACGATTCTTCTTTCTGCTGGGTGCGAAGTTCCAGGCGGGTAATTTCTCTGCGACGTTCTTTGATTTCCCGTTCGGCTTCGGTGCGCATCCGAAAGATTTCGTCCTTGGCTTCTACCAGAGCTTCTTTCTTTTTGCTTTCAGCAGTTTTGATCGCTTCGCTTACAATGCGCTTGGCTTCTTCCTCAGCGTTGCCAAGCTCGGCCTCTGCAACCCGTTTTCTATACTGAACGCCTATGAAAAAGGCGGTAACTGCTCCAATTAGAAAAGTGACTATGCTGGCCACCAAGGTGAAAACCGTCTCTTTGGGCATAAATCGTTTGAACCTCCTTTACTATTAAATTTTCAAAGTACCAGTATTGATTTATACGCATAACAGCGCCTATTAAATCACTACTACGTATTCTTATTCATTTTAGCCTTATTTGGTAATAATGTCAAGACAGAACACCGTCTCATATCCATTTTAAAGGAGAATCCGCAATCTTTTCCTCCTTTGTATGGGATGCTTGACAAGGAGTTAAAATAGTGATAGCATGATACCAATATCGATACCAACGCGATGACGAGGAAGCGAAAGGGTAACAACCTTTGCCTCAGAGAGGGAGCGCCGCCGGCTGCAAGCGCCCCGCAAAGCGCCTTTTCGACACCGCCTCCGAGCGGATGTGAAGCCCCTGCGGCATAAGCATCCCGTATTCCCGCGTTAAGGGAGCAAAAGTGGCGCAGTTTCTGCGCAACTTGGGTGGAACCGCGGAGCACAGCTTCGTCCCAATGGGGCGAAGCTTATTTTGTTATTTTAACCAATTTTCATAAATATTACCGGGTGGATACCCGCATTTCCAGGAAACGGAGAAGATGAATATGCTGAACATTACCCTAAAGGGCGGAACGGTTAGGCAGTTTGAGCCCGGAACGACGGTTTTGGACGTGGCCAAATCCCTGGGAGGCGGCCTTTACAAGCAGGTGACCTGCGGCATGGTGGACGGGGAAGTGGTGGACCTGCGCTATCCCCTGCAGAAGGACTGCGAACTGATTCTCTGCACCTTTGAGGACGAGGCCGGCAAAAAAGCCTTCTGGCACACCGCCACCCACATCATGGCCCAGGCGGTCAAACGTCTCTACCCCGAAACCAAACTGGCCATCGGCCCCGCCATCGACGGAGGCTTCTACTACGATTTTGACCGCAAACCAGCCTTCAGTCCCGAAGATTTGGAGAAAATCGAGGCGGAGATGCAAAAGATTGTCAAGGAGGCTTTGCCCATCGAGCGGTTTACCCTGCCGGTGGACCAGGCTCTGGAGCTGATGAAGGACGAGCCCTACAAGCAGGAGCTCATCAAAGAGCACGCCGCCGCCGGCGAGGAAATCTCCTTTTATCGGCAGGGCGAGTTTACCGACGTCTGCGCCGGCCCCCATCTCACCGATACCGGCAAGGTAAAGGCCTTTAAGCTCACCGCCACCAACGCCGCTTACTGGCGTGGCGACCAGAACAATCAGACCTTAAGCCGCATTTACGGCACCGCCTTCCCCAAAGCGGCCCAGTTGGAGGAGCACCTGCAGCGGATTGAGGAGGCCAAGCGCCGCGACCACCGCAAGCTGGGCAAGGAGCTGGAGCTGTTCGCCCTGCTGGACGAAGGCCCTGGATTCCCCTTCTGGCTGCCCAAGGGCATGGTGCTGAAAAACCAGTTGATGGAGTACTGGCGGGAGGTTCACACCCGCTGGAACTACGTGGAAGTTTCCACCCCCATCATGCTCAGCCGCCATTTGTGGGAGACCAGCGGACACTGGTACCACTACAAGGACAACATGTACACCACCGTCATCGATGATCAGGACTGTGCCATCAAGCCCATGAACTGTCCCGGCGGCATCCTGATTTACAAACAGAAACCCCACTCCTACAAGGACCTGCCCCTGCGGATGGCGGAAGTCGGCCTGGTTCACCGCCACGAAATGTCGGGAGCTCTTCACGGCTT
>JAKPGH010000190.1 GCA_029550985.1 Bacillota bacterium | reverse complement strand
ATGGATGAACATTAAACTTTAGCCAACAGAAAATCCACCCCGACGCTGCGGGGTGGATTTTTAGCGTTAATTGTACTGATTGTTATTCTCTTTCGAGGTGGCTCCCTTTTGATTCTGCTTATTCTGAGCGTTCTGATTGTTCTGGGTCTCCATGTTGCCGCCTTTGGCATTTTTTGCGTTGTTATTGGACCGATTATCGGTATTCTTTGCCATTTCCTATTCACCTCACTTCCGTGGTACCTATATTATCTGTACAATTTGCGAGTTTATTCAAATACTTTAATATATTTTCCTGTTGAATCTTCTAAATAAATACAAAATTAGTAGAATTTTCTTTTTCTGCGATTGTGAATGGACATTGACTGTGCTATAATACAATCAACAAAAGTACATAGAAGGAGGACGATTGGTATGACAAAGTATATCTGCACCGTTTGTGGTTATGTTCATGAAGGGGATACTCCGCCGGAATTTTGCCCTCAGTGCAAGGCGCCGGCTTCTAAATTTAAACCGATGAATCAAGGAACTATGGCCTGGGCAGACGAGCACCGCATCGGCGTCGCCGAGGGAGTGGACCAGGAAATCATCGACGAGCTGCGGGCCAACTTTACGGGCGAATGCACCGAAGTGGGCATGTACCTGGCCATGAGCCGTCAGGCCGACCGGGAAGGCTTCCCCGAAATCGCCGAAGCCTACAAGCGCATCGCCTTTGAGGAAGCGGAGCACGCCGCCAAGTTTGCCGAACTGCTGGGCGAAGTGGTTTGCGCCGACACCCGCAAGAACCTGGAGATGCGTGTGGAAGCCGAACACGGCGCCTGCGAAGGCAAAAAGCGCGTGGCCACCAAGGCAAAGCAACTGGGCCTGGACGCCATTCACGACACCGTTCACGAGATGTGCAAGGACGAAGCCCGTCACGGCTGCGCCTTCAAGGGCCTGTTGGACCGCTATTTTAAATAAATTCTGAATTCCCACTTGCATTGTAAGGCAATATCTGATAAAATACTCATGTTGTCCCAGTAAGGAACGTATTATATCAGACAAAGGAGGTGCAGACTATGGCTAAATGCGACATCTGCGGCAAAGGTGTTACGTTCGGTATTCAGGTTTCCCACTCTCATCGGAGAAGCAACCGCGCTTGGAAGCCCAACGTAAAGCGTGTCAAAGCAATGGTTAATGGCACTCCCTGCCGCATCTATGCCTGCACCCGTTGCCTGCGCTCGGACAAGGTAACCCGCGCGCAATAAATGCAGGAATATAAGGCCGCCTATGTTTTAGGCGGCCTTTTTGCGTTGTGTTGATTTTTTACTAAACCTTAACTGTTGACCGGGCGGAAGATGGCTGGCCTCTCCCGTCCCTTTTTGTTTTCGGGTTAGTAAGCCCCAAACCGGCGCAGATTTTTAAGGAAGGATAGGAAACGAGGATGCTCTCCCCACAAAGGCGTTGTCAGTCATACCGGCGCACTGCCCGGGCGAGGTCGCTTTGGTTTTACACCTCCCAATCAGAAAAGAGTCGTTCTTTTCAAGGAGGTTATTACATATCTGCACATGTTCCGCAGGGCTGCGGAAATGGGAGCGTTTTTGAAATGCTCGTTGAGCTTTTGCACCGGCGAGGGAGAGGATGTCCCAGCGGCTTGTTGTGATTGGTAAGGGATGCTTTCGTATGCGCCCTTCTGCGGGGAACATACTATTCAATAGCCCGGTTGCCGCTGCGGACCCTGTAAGGATTTGTAAAATCGCACAGAAAAAGCAGAAAAGCGGTGCGGAAAAGTTGGCGTGCCGAAAACAGGCGAAATATGACCTTTAGGGGTGGTGGACACCCGCTTTTTGTGCTATGCTATAGTGGAGTGTGTAATGGAATCACAGATGAGGATGTGAAAAACGTTGGAGATCGGTTTTGATTCGGATCTTTATATGCAAAAACAAAGTGCTCAGATTCTGGAGCGCATCAAACAATCCAAGGGCAAGCTCTACTTGGAGTTTGGGGGCAAGCTGTTCGACGACTATCACGCCGCCCGGGTGCTGCCCGGCTTTGACGTCAACGGCAAGGTAAAGCTGCTGCAAAAGCTGCGGGATATGGCGGAAATCATCCTTTGCATCAAGGCGGAGGATATTGAAAAGAACAAAATGCGCGCCGATTTGGGCATCACCTACGACATGGACGTCTTCCGGCTGATTGACAGTCTGCGGGGGATGGACCTTGCCATCAACTCGGTGGTGATTACCCAGTTCGACGGACAGCCTTCCGCCGAAATCTTCCGCAAAAAGCTGGAGATGCGGGGGGTCAAGGCCTTCATTCACCGCCGCACCAAGGGCTACCCCACTGAAATTTCGGTGATTGTCAGCGACGAAGGCTACGGCGCCAACCCCTATATTCCCACCACCTGCCCGCTGGTGGTGGTCACCGCTCCCGGTCCTGGCAGCGGCAAGCTGGCAACCTGTCTGTCCCAAATCTACCACGAGCGCAAGCGGGGAATCGAAGCCGGATACGCCAAATTTGAAACCTTCCCTATTTGGAACCTTCCTTTGAAGCATCCGGTCAACATGGCGTACGAAGCCGCCACCGCCGACCTGGACGACGTGAATATGATCGACCCCTTCCACCTAGAGGCTTACGGACAGACCACCGTCAACTACAACCGGGATATCGAAGTGTTCCCCATTGTCAAGACCATTTTGTCCCGCACCTCCACGGTGGGTTCCACCTACAAATCCCCCACCGACATGGGGGTGAACATGGCGGGCTTTTGCATCACCAACGACGAGGTTTGCCGGGAGGCGGCAAAACAGGAAATCATCCGCCGCTACTACCAGACTTTGGTGGACTATAAGCTGGGCCGGGTGGAGTACCAGGCGGTGAAGAAAATTGAAATGATTATGAGCCAACTGGATATTTCGGTGGATGACCGGCGGGTGGTGGCCGCTGCCCTTGCCAAGATGCAGGAAAAGGATGCCCACGCCACCGCCATCGAACTGCCGGGCGGCCGCATCGTCACCGG
>JAKPGH010000186.1 GCA_029550985.1 Bacillota bacterium | reverse complement strand
CCGCCTTCGGTTTTCCTGGAAAGGGTGGGAATTCGAGCTGCCAGGTGACTTGGGGGTAAACCACTGGGAGGCGGCGCAGCCAGGACCCTGCCACATTCTCAAACTGCCTCACCACGGACACAAGCGGTGCGTCACCCCCTCCCTGCTGGAGCAGCTTTCCCCCGCCAGCACCGTTATCTGCGTTTCCAACGATAGAACCGACGACTGCCCCAGCCTGGAAATTTTGGAATTGCTGCGGCGGGAAAACCGGGAGGTGTTCTTTACCGACGCCGTTCTCTGGAACGGAGAAGCAGCGCGTCAACATTCGCTGCGCTTTACCTTGGAGGGAGAGCTGCCGTCCCATCACCTTGCCAAACCTCAAGCCAATCGCCATGTGATTGGAAGCCTAGTTCGGGAGGCGCAACCTTCTTAAGGTTAGCTGTTCTTGCACCAACACAACCGCCCTGCCGGTTTTATCGGCAGGGCGGTTGTGTTATGAGGTATGGAGTGGAAAGTTTACGGTATTTCTTACCTTCAATGTACTGGATTCAGGCGGCGGCAGTATTGTTGAAATCTTCTATTTTTGTAAATTCCACTATCTTACAATTGCGATTGATTCTATAGGGATATAGGAATGGTTTAGCAGCTTGCAATCCTTATTGACTTCGATTATAATCAACCGTGGGATGTGATTAATTATGAAGATATCAACCAGAGGCCGCTATGCCCTGCGAATGATGTTGGATTTGGCGCTCCACGACCAGGAGTATGTGGCCATCAAAAGCATAGCGGAACGTCAGGAAATTTCCAGCAAATATTTGGAACAGATTGTCACCACCCTCAGCCGTGCAGGGTATGTCCGAAGCGCCCGGGGGCCTCAGGGGGGGTATAAGCTGGCCTGGCCGCCCAAGGAATACACGGTGGGGATGATTTTGCGCCTCATCGAAGGCAGTCTGGTTCCGGTGGCCTGCATGGAAAACCAGCCCAACCAGTGCCCCCGCTGTCAACAGTGCGTCACCCTGGAAGTTTGGGAGCAATTGGACCAGGCCATCAGCAACGTGGTGGACAACATCACGTTGGAAGATTTGGTGCAAAAAGCAATGGAACGCCAAGTGACCACGGCGGAACAGGTCTTTTGTTAATACATAAGGCTTATAAGTCGGTGAAGGTTTCCTCATCGACTTTTTGGTTTATTTGGTTTATATCAAAAGGAAAACCCCGCATCCGAAAGGGATGCGGGGTTGTTTCATAATAGAAAGGGAGGCATAAGTTGTGGAAATGTATGCCGTCTGGTGGTTCAGACGGCGTGGAGAAGACGAAAGCCATTAGTCATGGAACTTTCCGCAGCACTTGCAATTGCAGCAACGCTCTTTCTTCTTCTCCGGCTCATGGAACCTGCACTCGCAGATCCGGAAGTACTTGCACTCGATTACCTTTTTGCCAAGGTACTCGCACTCTTTTTTCTCGTGCTTGTCGCAGTCCTTCCAGTCGTCCTTTTCGCACCAATCAAAACGTTTCTCGCAGTCACAACTCATGTCTCGTTCCACCTTATCTATTATGATTGGAAACTGTTCAGTCTCCACCCCAATATATGCGCACCTCCATGTTCAGGTGAAGGTCGAAGCTGGTCAAGGAAAGGCCGGATTGTTTGAACGTTCCCCCAAAGGCCAGCATAAAGTAAAGTAATCCCCTATGGATGCAATACTTTCAAGAAACAGGAAGGTGCGTTATGAACAATCAACAGTCCAAACCATTCGCCACGGCTCCCACCACTCCCGGGATGGCGATGCAGCAAAGCGCAAATGTCATGCCTCCCACCTTTCACCAGAGCCCCGTACAGCAGCAACCCGGCCAGACTTCTCCTCCCATGCAGGAGCAGCTGAGCAATCTGTATCCCGAAATTTACTACGACCTCAACCCCCTGGTGGTACAGGCGGCCGAGGACATCATGGCTTCCGGCATCACCCTCACCGCCGAAATGCTGGACACCGTGGTGGACAACATCATCAAAAACAGCGGCATGTGGTACGAAGATGATGACGATGACGGGGACATTGAGATTATGCCGGTTCAGTTCCGATATGGACGTCCCCCCTACCGCAGGCGCCGGCGCCGGTACCACAACCGCAACACCCTCAGGGATATCATCCGCATTTTGCTGTTGCAACAGCTCTTTGGCGGCGGTCGCGGATTCTTTTAAGGGAAAGGGGTACATACTTCCATGCCAATTACTGAACAGCAATATGTAGTGCTCTCTTTAGAACTGCACCTGTTTTTTGGACGGATTATGAAGGAGCACGCCCTGTTCCTGCAGGCAGGGTTTCCTCCCAGAGATGGCGAATCCGCCCGTCTGGCGGCCCAGTTTCAGTCCCGGTTTGAGGCTCAGCTGCAAAACGCCGTAACCCTCAGCAATGGAGTCATCCGAAGCCGCGTGCTCCACTCCGGGGAGCTGTTTACCGACTACACCCTGGGAGCCGAGCAAAAGACCCAGGGTCTGACCGGACTGCCCATCAACCAGAACATCACCATGATGGAAACCAGGCTCCACAGCGGGGAAAACCCCGCCGTCACGCCGGAGCTGCTGCGCGGTGTCCGCACCCTCAACGCTGCCATAATGCCTTTGCTGGACAGCTTTATCCAGTTTAAGACCACCATTCTCAACAACGTGCTGTCCTGCAATATGTTTACCATGAACTATCCGCTGCTCATCGACCATATCCTGCGGGAAGCCAAGCTGTACCGCAGCCACCTGGCCGCCCTGGAAAGCGGCAATATGCCGGAGGATACGGCGCAGGGCATGGAGCTGTTCTGGGACCAGATTATGCTGGAGCACGCGCTGTTTATCCGCGGGCTTTTGGACCCGTCGGAGGGGGACCTGGTCAACACCGCCAACGATTTTGCGCTGGAGTACGGGGAGCTGCTCCAAAAAGCGCAATCGGCAACGGACATGATGCTGGCAAGCATGACCGGCGAAACCCTGGCCCTGACCACGAGGTACCGGGATTTCAAGGCCGCCGGAACGGCGGGCATTGCGGAGTGCAAAATCCGCTCCATCATTCTGCCTTTGTTGGCCGACCATGTGTTGCGGGAGGCCAACCACTACCTCCGACTGCTGGGCGAATTAGGGGCAAGTTCCGTTTAATTTCTCCTTTTTCCATAGCCATGCAGCTGCACATCAACGGGTGCAGCTGCTTTTTTTATGGGGAGCCTTCCAGACTCCATTGCCTGGCCTGGCGAACCATCCGCATATTTCCGATATTTCGGCGAAGAGTAATGACGGGAATGGCAGCCTGCGTTCAGTTTTACTTATGGACCGTTCAGAACATCGACGTTGCCGCCCCGTAGCCCCCCATGCTATACTCAAGGCAAACCACCCAACCGTGAAGGAGTGTACCGATATGCCAAGCATTCCCACCATCGTCGAAATGGAAGTGTTCCCCGTAGCGGGACGAGACTGCATGGAGTTAAACCTTTCGGGCGCCCATGCCCCCTATTTTACCCGCAACGTCGTGGTGTTGACAGACTCGGACGGCCGTACCGGCATCGGGGAAGTTCCCGGTGGACAGAAGATTACCAAGGCGCTGGAGGATGTGCGCCATCTTGTGTTGGGTACCGATATCGGCAACTATAAGAATACGCTCAAGCGCATCAACGACTGGCTGAGCGTCAACATCCAGAACGACGAGCGCGGACAGCAGACCTTTGACCTGCGCACCGGCGTCCATGTGGTCACCGCCGTGGAAACTCCCCTGCTGGACCTGCTGGGCCAGTACCTCAACGTTCCCATGGCCGCCCTTCTGGGCGACGGCATTCAGAGAGACAAAGTCGCCTTCCTCGGCTACCTGTTCTATTTGGGGGACCCCAAGAAAACAGACCTGCCCTACTACACCGACCCCCACAACAACTGCGCCTGGTATCGCCTGCGCCACCAGGAGGCGCTGACCGTCGACTCCATCGTTGCCCTTGCCCATGCGGCCTATGAAAAGTACGGCTTCCAGGACTTTAAGCTCAAAGGCGGCGTTCTGCCTCACTATAAGGAGCTGAAGGCGGTGCAGGCCCTCAAGCGGGAGTTCCCCAACGCCCGCATCACCTTGGACCCCAACGGCGCATGGACGCTGAAAGAGGCTTTGGAAATTGCCCCCGAACTGAAGAAGGTTCTGGCCTACTGCGAAGACCCCTGCGGCGCGGAAGGCAGATTTTCGGGGCGGGAGATTATGGCGGAGTTCCGGCAGGAAAGCGGCATTCCCACCGCCACCAACATGGTGGACACCGACTGGCGGGAAATGCGCCACTGCATCGCCCTGCGCGCGGTGGACATTCCCCTGGCCGACCCCCATTTCTGGACCATGGCAGGTTCGGTTCGAGTGGGACAGATGTGCAACGATTTCGGCTTGATGTGGGGCTGCCACTCCAACAACCACTTTGACATCTCCCTGGCCATGATGACCCAGTGCGCTGCCGCCGTTCCCGGAAAGCTCAACGGCATCGACACCCATTGGATTTGGCAGGAAGGGCTGGAGCGGCTCACCAAGGAGCCGCTGCAAATCATCGACGGCTGCATCGAGCTGCCCAAGCGCCCCGGCCTCGGCGTCGAATTGGACCGCGACCAACTCCTCAAGGCGCACCAGGTGTATCTGGACAACTGCCTGGGCGGTCGCGACGATTCCATCGCCATGCAGTACCTCATCCCCGGCTGGAAGTTTGACCCCAAACGTCCCTGCCTGGTTCGGTAAGTATTTTCGGTTGTACGCACAATGCGGTTCGGGCTTTGCCGTTGGCGCCGCATTGTGTTTTCTTTTCTTTACATCCTATCAAAAATCGGTATGATGGAAGAAAGGAGGTTTTGTCATGGCGAAATTTGGATTCATTCTCCCCCGGGAGCAGTTGGTGGAGCCGGCCGGACGCATTGCCCGCGAACTGGGCATCGACGTGGTGCTCAACAAATCGGTTCCCACCGAGCAGATTCTGGAAGTGGCCGCCGAGTGCAAGCGTCTGGGGGCAGATATTCTGGTAGCCAGAGGCCGACAAGCTTCCATCCTGAAAGAACATACCGATTTCCCGGTGGTGGAAATTCAGCTGACGGGGCAGGAAATCGCCCTGCTGCTCCACCGGGCCCGCAATATGGTGCCCCGCATTCAGCGGCCAAAAATCGGCATTGTCACTATTCCCAACATGATCGGGGACATCAGCGCCTTTGCCGAAGTCTTTTCCATCGAGCTGCACACCTATTTTGTATCGGGCAACGACGAGATGGAGCAGGCGGTGTCCCAGGCGGTGGCGGACGGCATGGACGTCATCCTGGGCGGCGACTATGTCAACGCCTACTGCCGGCGCCTGGGTAAGCGCACCCTGTTTTTGGACAGCACCGAGGACTCCATCCGAACCAGCCTGAAAAACGCCCGCAGCGTGGGCTATGCCGCCGACGCCGAGCGCAGAAATACCGCCCACCTCCAGGTGCTGTTGGACTATTCCTTCAACGGCATCATCGAGCTGGACCCCAAGGGAAAGATTGTGCGGGTCAACGACGTTGCCTGCAAGATTATCAACCGCCCCAGGGAACAACTGGAAGGGGTGGAGCTGGCCTCCCTGATGCCCTATGAGGACGCCGCCCTTTGGAGCGATACCGTGGCCAGCAACCAGGAGCTTTACGCCACCATGCTCACCATTGCAGGAGTGCAGGTGGTGGCCAACGCCGCTTTTGTCTCCACCAAAGACGTGGTGGAGGGCATCATCTTTTCTTTCTACGAAATGCAGAAGTTCGAGCGCCAGGGAGCCCGGGCGCTGAGGGAAAGCTACCGGTTGCAGCGCTACCTGGCCTACCGCCGCTTTGAAGATATCCGATATGTCAGCCGGGAAATGCAGCAACTAATCAAGCAGGCAAAAACCTTTGCCGCCACGGAACTCCCCGTGTGCATTCAGGGGGAGGTGGGCAGCGGCAAAACCTTGCTGGCGGAGTGTATTCACAACGCAAGCCCTTTCGCCAAAGGCCCGTTCGTCACCTTTCACTGCGGCGCAGGGTGGGACGAGGGGGGCAACGACCTTGCCCGGTTTATTCGCAACGCCAACAACGGCACCCTTTACCTGGACCACATTCACCGGCTTTCCAAAGGGGAGCAGCATGTGCTTTGGCGGCTGTTGCGGGAGCAAGTGGTGCAACCTAAGGAGGAGTCCTCCCCCGTTCGCGTTTCGGTGCGGGTGATTGCTTCCATGGTGGGCAGGCTGGGCGATCTGATGGCCAGGGGGGACTTTTTGCCGGAGCTTTACTACCTGATTTGCCCTTTGCAGCTGAAAATCCCGCCGCTGCGCTCCCGCCCCGAAGACCTGGAGCAATTCATCGACTTGTGCCTGGGCGATTGCTTTGCCAAGCTGGACCGCTATGTGGTGCTGACCAAGGAAGCCCGCCGGGTGTTGCTGAGCTACCCCTGGCCGGGAAACTACACCCAACTGCAAACCTTTTTGGAGCGGGCGGTCATCACGGCACCGTCCCGCACCCTGCGGGACGGCTACCTGCTGGATTTGTTAAAGGAGCTATACCCCTCTTCCGCTCTGCCGAAGGAAGTAGTCGCTGACAACGAGATTTCGTCGGAAGCGCAAAAGCTGATCGACGCCCTTTCCCGCCACCAGGGCAATCGGGAAGCCACGGCAAAAGAGCTGGGCATCAGCAAAACCACCCTTTGGCGGAAAATGAAGCACTATGGCATCCGCGATTATTACGACAAAAGCGAAGCATACTAAAAGCACCCGGCAGCCCTAAGCTGCCGAGTGCTTTGCTTTATTCCAGGGAGTTTACCAATACGTCGGAAAGCTTTAAAATGCCGGAAAGTTCGGGCAGGCGGTCGAAGGCCAGCCATTGGTCGCGGGGAGCTTCCCGTATGTTGACCTTCTGCCCCAGGACCCGGTGAACCAAAAACACGTTGAGCTGATTGCCCTGTATGTGAACGGAAAGGGGGCATTTGGTGGATTCGGCCAAAGCGCGGATTTGCTTTAACACCATCGAATGAGGCAGGTCGGGGTTTCCCTCGGGCCGCAGCACCGTCCACCCGCCTTCCGACATCCAGGGGGGCAGTTCCGCAAGCCGCTGCAGGTCCTTTTCGCGGCGCAGCATTTCCGCAAGGGAAGGCTGTGCCACGACATGCGGGCCCAGCAGCCGCCAATCCAGGCCGGTGTCTTTTTCCAGAGCAACCGAAACCCAGGTGCCGGTGACAAACTCGTGCCGCTTCTTATCCACCACCAAAAAGCTGTGGGTGAAGGTGACGTCGCTTGCGCGAACGGTGCGCCCGCGGTAGTTCCCCCGACCGCTTTCAAAGCAGTAGACGCTGCTTTTGGGGGCGTTGGCCGGTATCAACCGCGCCTTGCGGATTTCTTCGGGATCTATGGCGGGCGAGGCGGTGCGGGTGGCATCCTGCAAATAACGGGACAGGGTTTGCTCAATGCAAAGGTGGTTGTATTCGCGCTCGTATTGTTTGGAACGGGGGCGCACCAGCAGCAGATGATGCACAATGCTTGCGCCAAGCAGCACCAAAGTCCACCGCTTGTCGATAAAGTAGCATATCAATGCGCCTGTTGCCAGGATGAGGGAAACAAAGTAAAGAATGCGGAGGTTGCGATACTGCTGCTTCAAAGCTTCTTTTTCCATGATTTTCTGCTCCTTAGGGCTTCTTTCGTTCAGTTTAACAGATGCAAACAGGAAGCACAAGCCACGATGCTTCGCCGGCGAAATGGTAAACCCTCACAAAGATATAGTTAATGATTTGTCAAACAAGTACAGCTTTGAGCCGACATCTTAATTCTAGTCGAATTGCAATGAAATATCAATTTCAAATTTCGGCTTTCAGATGGAAGAAATGAAAAAATAATTTCAAATACGTGAAACAGTGTCGAACTCTCCAATGTTGGAGGTCCTTTTGGGGCAATCCGTAAATGGAAAAGGGTAAAATCGATTTGTTATAATCTCGCTTGTAGTACAAACCAAGAAGATACCCTGTATGCTCAGCCATATGCGGTATCACAATTGAAAGGATGGAATGGAAAATATGTATTTCAAAAGACTGGCCGCCCTGCTTCTTGCTGTCTGCATGATCGCTGGTTCCCTTGCGGGCTGCAATACCGCATCCGGCAACTCCACTCCGGCAAGCTCTCAGGATGCAGGCGCTCCTGCAACCGACGAGTCGTCCGCTCCCGCCGAAGCTTCCGGCGAAACCAGCCTGACCGGCAAGCGGGTTCGCGTTGTCATCGGCTCCACCTCCACCGGCGGCGACTCCTACATGGTTGCTGACATGGTGACCCGCTACCTTGGCGCCGAAATGGGCTTTAACGGCAAAGTGGATCCCGTGGGCAACGCCGCTGCTCTGGACGCCATTTCCAAGGCGAAGGGCGACGGCACCACCATCATGATGTTCCACGACATGACCTTCCTGAGCGTTCTCTTCGGCGCGGTGGACCAACAATACGCGCTGGAGAACCTGACTGTCGGCCCCCGCATTGGTCAAAACCCCGGCGGCTGCTATGCTGCTCATAAGGACGCCCCCTACTCCACCCTCGCGGAAGCCGCCGAGTGGCTCAAGGAGAACCCCTCCAAAATCGTCCGCGTCAACATCGAATCCGGCGGCGTGTCTCACCTGACCTTCGTGGCTTACTGGCTGTGGGCGAAGGATACTTACGGCGACGATGTTGCCGGCCGCATTAAGGCCATTGTCGGCGGTTCCACCGACGAAAAGAAACAGCGTCTGTGGGACGGCAACACCGACATCATCTACGGCGACTACTCCGCCTTTGTGGAGTTCACCAAGGAAGGCGTTGACAACCAGTTGGCCATGAAGATTATGGATCCCGCCGACGTCATCGAGGGCGTGGATATCCCCACCATGGCGCAAAACGGCGTTACCTTCAACGGCGAGCCCTTCGTGTTCTCCAAGGACTTTGCCATGTATTTCCCCAAGGACATGGATCAAAACGTGCTGAACGAAATCGCCGCCGCCATGCAGAAGGTGGCCGCAAACCCCGACTTCCAGGCCGAGATGGCAAAGCTCAAGTACAAGGCCGTATCTCCCGAGGAAACCGAACTGAGCGCTTCCCAGCAGTTTATCTTTAACAAGCGCGAAATGTCCAAGTCCCTCATCGAAGCCGCTCCCAGCCTGGACGATTTAACCTAATACGCACTGTCGCCCCGTTTATAAATAGCCGGAGGGACCCCCTCCGGCTGTTTTTCAAAAAGGTAAAGAGGAGGTCTTGAGGAATGGCAGAGTTACTTCGGATTAACGTGGTCCATTCGACTCAGCATAAAATCTTCCCCACCATCACCATTTGGATTTTGGTGATACTGGGCATCATCATCCTGCTGGTGGAAGGCCGCGCCAAAGCAAAAGCTGGCAAACCCTTGTTTACAAAACCGAAATCCATTTTTGTCGAAAACTATGACAAACTAAAATTTTGGGGTTGCATCGCCCTCATGGTAGCATACTTTTCCCTTCTCGATGTCATTGGCTTCACTGTTACCAGCATTTTATTTGTTTACCTGTTCAACACCCTTTTCGGCGGGTTGGACCGGCTTAAGAACAAAAAATACCATCTGAACAGCATTATTATTTCGCTGGTTTCGGTTATCTCCATCAGCCTGCTGTTCGGAACTGTATTTGATATCACCCTGCCGGACGGAATTTGCACCATTTGGATCAAGTCCCTCGGCATTACCATTTTCTAAGAAAGGCAGTGAACAGGCATGCCATTTGCATTCGGGATTGATTATCTTGCGGTTGCCTTCCTTGGTGTCGTCATCGGCATTATCTTTGGAGCAATCCCCGGCATGACCGCCACCATGGCGGTGGCCGTATTTCTGCCGTTGACCTATGCGTACAGCATGGAAATGGCCCTTTATCTTTTGTTGGGCCTTTACGTCGGCGGCATTTCGGGCGGTTTGGTGCCCGCGATCTTGATTAACATTCCGGGCACTCCTTCTTCCGTCTGCACCACCTTCGACGGACATCCCATGGCGCTGAAGGGCGAAAGCGAACGCGCCCTGAAAATCGGCATTACCTCCTCCTTTATCGGCGGCATGATTTCCTTAGGAGTTCTTGCGGTTTTCACCCCGGTTCTGGCAGGATGGGCCATTAAGTTTTCCGCCGTGGAAAAATTCCTCATCATTCTGTTTGCCATGACGGTGATCGCCGCCCTTTCCCGCAGACAGATGCTGCGGGGTATTTGGATTGGCATGGTCGGCGTTCTCATTTCTCTGATGAACCAGTTCCCCGTCAACAACACTTTCCGCATGGTTCCCAAATTCCTGCAGTCGGAGATGCAGAGCGGATTCCAGCTGTTCCCCCTGTTGATCGGCTTGTTTGCCATTTCCCAAATGTTTGAGGAATGCGAAACAGGCATGCGGGCCAAATACACCAAAGAGGACGCCTACGAAGTCTCCCGCGTGGACGGATTTAAATTCACCCGCGACTTTAAGGGCCAATGGGTCAACGTCATCCGTTCCGCTCTGATTGGCACCTTCGTCGGCATTCTGCCCGGCGTAGGCGGTTCCGCCGCCTCCATCCTGGCATATTCTCAGGCCAAGAGTTGGTCCAAGCACCCTGAGCTGCTGGGTACCGGCGTTCCCGAAGGCCTCATCGCCTCCGAAACCTCCAACAACGGACTGACCGGCGGCGCCCTGGTTCCCCTGCTCAGCCTGGGTATCCCCGGCGACTCCACCACCGCCGTTCTCATCGGCGCCTTCATGCTGCAGGGTATTCAGGTGGGCCCTCTGTTTATCTCCTCTCACCCCACCATTTGGAACACCGTGTTGATGGCCATGCTGGTTTGCAACGTCATCATGTTCCTGGTGATGTTCTTCCCCATCAAGTTGATTAGCAAAATCATCTTCATTCCTCAGGAGCGGCTTTACCCCGTTGTTCTCATGATGTGCACCCTGGGCGCTTACGCTACCCTCAACGGCCGCATGTTCGACGTGTGGGGCCTGCTGCTGTTCGGCATCGTGGGCTACCTGCTCAAGAAGTTCAACTTCCCCGTTTCCTGCTTCCTCATCGGCTTTATTCTGGGCCGCGATTTGGAGAACTACTTCATTCAGGCCATTTCCGCTAAGAGCGGCTCTCTGGCTGTGTTCTTCACCCGCCCCATGAGCTGGATTATCTGGGCCCTGATTGCCGTTTCCATTCTCTACGCGATTTTGGATAACCGCAAGAGCAAACGCGCTGCCAACTAAACGAAAAGGTCGTGCAGGAAAATGAGTGTTCCTCTTTTCATCAAAGTCAAAGATGTGGACAACGTGGCCATCGCCGTTTCGGATATCAAGCAGGGGACACAAATTTTGCCCGGCGTTGTCACAAAGTCCGACATTCCCCAAGCTCACAAAATTGCCCTGAGAGACATTCAAAAGGGCGAAGAAATCGTGCGGTACGGGGTGGTGCTGGGATATGCCAGGGACGCCATTCCGGCAGGCGGGTGGATCAACGAAACAATGCTGGATTTGCCGGAGCGTCCCCCTCTGGACTCCATGCCCTTTGGCACCCATGTCCTGGAGATGAGCAGGCTGCCGGAACCTCCCGTCACCACCTGGATGGGCTATAAAAACCAATCCGGGTTTGCCGGCACCCGCAATCTGCTGGGCATCGTCACGACGGTGCAGTGCGCCGCCGGCGTGGTCAACGTGGCGGTGCAGCGCATTCGCAACGAGCTGTTGCCCAAATACCCCAATGTGGACGGGGTGGTGGCCGTCAACCATCC
>JAKPGH010000146.1 GCA_029550985.1 Bacillota bacterium | reverse complement strand
GCGGGACCTGCCGGCTGCACCTGGACTCCGCAGCAGGCCAGCAGCAGGCAAAGCAGCAAGACAAAGAAAAAGCGAGGAGTTTTCAACGGGTAAGCTCCTTTTAGTTGGAATTTCCATTTATTATATCGTAAGCATGGCCGTTGTCACAAGGGAAAAAGGAAGTTTTTTCTTGACTGCCGCTGGCTGGAACAGTTGACAATCGGATGTATTTCGGGTAAACTCTAGGTGAAAAAGTGGATCATGCCACGTTAATGGAGGTAGCAATGCGCATTGCCTGATTCAACCGCGAAGATTGGATGTTATCCCGGCCCTGACAGAGGGTCTGTTTCGTGTTGGAATCAGTGCAGAGCAGAGCATCCTCCTTTTTTGCGCTCAAATTTGGGGGCATAGAATATTTTCAACAGGTAACGCGGCCATGTTGAATCGCCGCTTTGCGATGCAATGACTTCCACCGAAACAGTTTGTTTCGACTGGAGGTTTTTTTATGCTGTTAATTCAGGCGTCCCGTATCAAAAAGAGCTACGGGGACCGCACCATTTTGGAGTTTGACTCCTTTGACGTCTACCAGGGGGATAAAATCGGCGTGGTGGGGGCCAACGGTGCCGGCAAGTCCACCCTGCTGGGCCTTCTTTCGGGGGAAATCGCTCCCGACGAAGGCACCATTACCCGCCGCTGCCCCTGCGCCTACATCCGCCAGTTCGGGGAAAACACTTCCACCCGCAGCGGCGGAGAACAGGCGAAAGAAACGATTGCAAAAGAAACCGCCGGCATCCACGGGGTGCTGTTTGCCGACGAACCCACCGCTAATTTGGACTTTGAGGGGCAGAAGTGGGTTCTGCAAAAGTTGCAGCAGGCCGAGACCCTGCTGCTGGTCAGCCACGACAAGGCTTTGCTGGACGCCGTTTGCACCCGCATAGTGGAGGTCAAGAACGGAACCCTGACCCAATATGCCGGCAACTGCTCCGAATATCTGGCGGCGCTGGAAGCCAAGCGGCAGCGGCAACTGCTGGCGGCGCAGGAATACCACAAGGAAAAGGCGCAGCTGGAACGGGCGTATCAAGTCAAGAAGCAGAAGGCAGCCAAAGCGGACCGCCCCCCTTCCCGAATTGGCAACTCCGAAGCCCGCTTGGGGAAAGACAAATGGGCGTCCAAGAAAAAGAAAATAGAGCGGGAGGCCAAAGTGATTCAGCGCCGCCTGGAGCGGCTCCAACCGGTGGAAGTGGAAAAAGAGCCTCCTTCCCTGCGCATCGATTTTTCCCTCACCGACCCGCCGGGCAACCGCCATGTCATCACCGCCCGCGACGTCAGCTTTTTCTATGGGGACAAGGGGGTGCTGGACCATGTTTCCTTCACCGTCCAGCGGGGGGCGCGGGTGGCCCTTATGGGCAAAAACGGGGCGGGAAAAACCACCCTGCTGCGGTTAATCTACGAAGGATACCCTGGCATCTCCCGCGTTCCCAAATTGAAGCTGGGCTGGCTGCGGCAGGACTTTTCCCACATCGACCCGGAGCAAACGGTGCTGGAAAACGCCAGAAGGGAAAGTATCCAGAGCCTTTCCGACCTGCGCTCCACCCTGGCGGGGCTGCTCTTTTGGGGAGATGATGTCCACAAAAAGGCGGGGGTGCTCTCCGGCGGGGAGAAGATGCGGCTTTCCCTTGCCAAGCTACTCACCTCCTCCTGCAATGCCCTGCTGCTGGACGAACCCACCAACTATCTGGATTTGCCCTCCCTTCAGGCGGTGGCCAGGGTGTTGACCCAGTATCCCGGCACCATCTTGTTTGTCTCCCACCAAACGGATTTTGTGGAGCAGGTGGCCACCGCCCGGCTGCTGATCGAGGACGGCAAGGTGCTCTCCCAGGAAAAGCACCAGCAGCTTCACGCCGGGCAAAAGCCCGTCCATGCCCAAAAGTTGCTGTTGGAGGTAAGGGCCTCGCAAATTCTCGGGGAGTTGTCCCTGGCGCCTCCGCCCGACCGCAAGGAAGTATTGGAGCAGGAGTATCTCGAAGTAACGCGGCAGCTCCGGCAGCTTTCTTCTTAAGAAAATAAGATGTCCAACCTGCAGAGCCTTCCTCACCGGAAGGCTCTGTTTTGCATATTCTCAGGATGGATGGAAAGCAGCTTTTTGAGTGGTGATTTTACTTTTTTCTCACCATTTTTCAGGATTTCGAATACCATGCAATAGGTGGGAAACAATGCCCCGGAACCGGGGCCTTCAGAGAGCGTTTTGGACGCCTCTGGCCTTCCCCTCATCATGAAGAAGGAGGCCCAATGCATGAAACCCGAGGAAAAAAAATTGCGTTTTCTTCTGGGAGCAAACACGCCCCAGGGGTTTGTTTCAAGATATGACCAATTGACCGATCCGCAGGCGGGGTTGCGCACCTACATAATCAAGGGCGGGCCTGGCAGCGGCAAATCCACCTTGATTCAAAAAGTGGCGCAAGAGTTGGACGACGGCTCCGGCGACGTGGAGTACATCCACTGCGCCTCCAGCGTAAACAGTCTGGACGCCCTCATCCTCCCCTCCAGGGGAATTGCCATTGCCGACGGCACGCCTCCTCACGTCATGGAGCCAAAATATCCCGGAGCCGTTGAATCCCTGGTGGACCTCACCTCCTGCTGGAATGAAGACTATTTATACGACCACCGGGAGGAAATCATCCACCTGACCAACCGCAGCTCCAAATGTCACGAATACTGTTGCCGCTTTTTGGCGGCAGCCGCCTCTCTGCTGGGAGACAACTACCGCATCGCCCTGGGCTGCGTGGACACCCACAAGCTCAACGGCTATCTCAGCCGCCTTTCCGAGCGGGAGCTGGGCAAAAAGTGCACCGGCACCGGCAAAGAAACGGTCCGCTTCCTCACCGCCGTCACCGACCAGGGAATCGTCCAGTACACCGACACCGCCAAGCTGCTGGCCAAGCGGCTCTTCCTCATCAACGACGAGTACGGCGCTGTTTCCCGCCTGATACTCTGCTATCTCCGTTCCAAGGCTTTGGCGGCCGGGTTCGACGTGATTTCCTGCTACTGCCCTCTGGGTCCCTTTGATAAGCTGGAGCAGCTCTTCATCCCCGCGTTGCAGATTGGTTTTATCACCTCCAACCGCTTCCATGATTTTTCCATGGTGGTGGACCCCTACCGCATCGTCAACTGTCAGCGCTTTACCGACGCCAACAAGCTCAAAGAGCACAAAAAGCGGCTCACCTTCAACCGGAAGGCCGCCGCTCAAATGGTAGGTCAGGCCGAAGTCCTGCTGCGGGAAGCCAAGGAGCTTCACGACCAGCTGGAGAAATTCTACGTCGCCGCCACCGACTTTGATAAAGTGAATGCTCTCACCCAGCAATTGATTGAAAAGCTGAAAAAGCAACGCTGATTTCTTTGCCCCCACCGGCCCCAAAGCCGGTTACATATCTCCCTACGCACATGGGCTTGGCGCCGGACAGAAAACTGTCCGGCGCCGCCTTTTTTTGTCTATTTTGATTGTTTCCACCGCTTTGCCACCTGCCACAGCACCGTTCCCGCCACGCAGAGGACGGAAAGGACAAGGCCCGGCAGCCACCCAACCGGGCGGTACCTCATGGAAATTTGGTGGGTGCCGGCGGGCAGCTCCACCGCCAGAAAAGCCCCAACAAGGCGCCGCAAGGGTGCCTTTTTGCCGTCAATCCTGACGGTCCAGCCGTCGTCGTAAGGCAGGGTGGTGGCCAGAATCCCGTCGTGGGGGGCGGTGATTTCCCCGTCGATGGCGGTGTCCTCAAACCGGATGAACGTCATGGCTCGCCGCCGGGCAAGGTCCGCCGCCGACTGGGCGGCGTCCATATCCAGGCCGTAAAACAGCCGGTCCGCCAAATACACCCGGTCGGATTCCACCTCCAGCCGCACCTGAGGATACTCCTCGTTTCCCAGATACAGCACCGTGTTGCTGCGGTAGGAAAGCTCCCGCCCCAACTCCACGCCGTCGCTGTAAGCATAAGCCTTGGAAAACCGCTTGTTGTAAACCGGGAAAAAGGCGTAGCTTGCAAGTCCTTTCGGGTTGGAAAGGGTGTAGCTGATGGAGCCGGGAACGCCGCTTACGTTGCGATAATAGTAGTAAATGCCGGAGTACTTGTCGCTGAAGGTAAAGTTGTCCAGATGCTCCTCCACCACCTCCAGGGGCTGGAAGGGCCTCAAGGACTCATCCCCCATGAGGGCGGCAAGGAATTGATTTTGCAATTCAAAGGGGTTGGACTGCTGGTCGTCGATTTCCAAAGCCTTTTTCTCCCCAAAGAAAGCCAGCGGAAAAGCCACGGGGTTTTCGTAAATGTTGACTTGCTCCACCGAATCCACCAATTCGTAGCCAAAGCCGGGGTTTCCGGTGGTGAGAAGATAGCGTATCCCCAGCCAGCCGTTGGTGAA
>JAKPGH010000141.1 GCA_029550985.1 Bacillota bacterium | reverse complement strand
CTTGTATGGAAGCTTTTGGTATGGTAAACTGTATGTACTACCTGGACAGGCGTTTTTCCGCGTTTTGAATGAGGTTGAGCAGGCTGGACGACCAAAGCGGATACTCTTCGCTCAGGCCCTGGGTGGAAATGGCCAGATGCTCCGGATTGGCCACCGGTTCATGGCCGGACTGGGGGACGCCTGCCGCAATGGCGTGGGCGTTGGCCTCGCAAATCTGCATGGCGGCGTCGGCGTACCGCAGGGCCACCGGCAAAGGTAAACTGAACATGGCCTCCTGGTTTTTGGGGTTGACGGCATACACCAGCCGGAACATGCGGTAGACGGCCAGCATCAAAAAGGCGGAAACTTCTCCCACCAACGACTTGCTTTCTGCTTTGCTCAGCAGGCCATACAACACGTTGAGGGAGTTGGCAATCAGCTTTTTGTTCAGGGTGGGCAACAAAGGCATCCGATTTTCCCCGCCGACGGCATCGGCTTCGGGAATATCGTCTACCGTCAGGGTAATGCCGCGACGGTCGGGAGAGCGCCCCAACAGATAATCGCAGGAAACGCCGTAGTAATCGGCGCAGCGGACCAAAAAGTCCAGGCCGCACTCCCGAATTCCCTTTTCGTAGTGGGATAGCAATGCCTGGGATATGCCAAGGTCGGCGGCGGCGCTTTTTTGGCTAATCCCTTTTTCCTTGCGCAATAAGGTCAGTATCCGCGGAAAGTCGTTGTTCATCCATAATCCCCCCGGCTGGACGTTTGTTACATACTGTATATTATAAGACACCAAAAACGCTTTGTAAATAACATCTTGCGACAATTTTTGACCGAAAGAGAGGTTCTATGTATGATTACCTACAAGATTCACCTGATTCGAACCGGAAGCACTTCGGCCAATCCCTGGAAGCGCTATGTGGGTCAGAGCGACATTCCTCTCTGTGAAAAGGGGCGGGAAGCGTTAAAGCAGCTTCGGGAGGAATTTACCTATCCTTCGGTGGATGTGGTGTATTCCAGTCCCCTTTGCCGCTGCCTGCAAACGGCGGAAATTCTCTATCCGGGCTACCAGCCCATTATCATCGAAGACTTAAAAGACATGAATCTCGGCGCCTTTGAGGGCAAAACCTTTGAAGAGTTGCGGAGCGAGGAGGCCTTTTCCCGCTGGCTGGCCGACTCCTTTAAGAACACCCCGCCCGGCGGCGAAAAAACCGAGGACTTTACCAACCGTGTGGTGAAGGCCTTTAACGGAGTGCTCCGCCACATGATGGAGCAGAAAACCCAGTCGGCGGCCATCATCACCCACGGCGGAGTGATTATGTCCCTGATGGCGGCGGTGGCCCTGCCCCAGCTTCCCCTGCATCAGTGGGCGGCCAACAACGGCTGCGGCTACACCCTGATGACCAGCGCCCAAATGTGGATGCGGGACCGCTGCGCCGAAGTCTTTTCCTTCATACCGGACCAGAGCATCGAGGACGATATGGACACCTACGGCTTTTATTTTAATGAAAAAGTTTAAAGCCGCGGCTCCCATACTATAATTATGAAGGGGTTGTCCTGATTAGAACCCCGCGGAAAGGAATATGACCATGGCCGGACTGATTCACCTTTATGTCGGGGACGGAAAAGGAAAGACCACGGCCGCCGCCGGCCTTGCCCTGCGGGCGTTGGGCTGCGGCCGGAAGGTGCTGTTTGGGCAGTTTCTCAAAGGCCGCCCCACCGGGGAAATTGCCCCGCTGGCCCGGCAGGGAGCGAAAGTCATGCGGGCCAAGGTGGGGGAGAAGTTTATCTTTCAAATGAGCCCGGAAGAAAAAGAGGAGACTGCTCGCCTCCATATCCAGGCGCTGGAGGAGATGGAGCGGGAAATCCGCACCGGGCAGTATGATTTGGCGATTCTGGACGAGGCGGTGGACGCGGTCAACACCGGGATAATACCGCTGGAAAAACTGACCGCCCTGCTGGACAGCAAGCCGGCTGAGCTGGAAGTGGTGCTGACCGGCCGCAATCCTCCCCCGGAAATTGTGGAGCGCAGCGACTACTACACCGAGTTTGTCTGCCGCAAGCACCCCTATCAGAAAGGGATTCCGGCGCGGGAGGGCATCGAGTATTAATATTCGGAGCAATCCCTTGCCACAACAGTCAAAAGGAGACACAAAAGGGTATGTTTTCCGCTTTTAAGAGAAACGCCAAACTGGCATTAAAAGGGCAGTGGGGAGCCGCCATCGGCACTTTTCTGGTGGTGGTGGGCGTACAGAGCCTGTTGGCCGGATTGGAGCACAAAGCCCTTCAGATTTTTGTGGTGGAGCCTTTTTTGCAAAACCCCACCATGGAGCCCCAGCCCTTTGATTTGGCCGAGCTGACCCGGGAGCTGCTGACCGGCAGCCTGCCCGAGCTTGTCATTTCCTCGGTGTTTTTCCTGCTGACGCTGCTGCTCCTTTCCCCCCTGCAGCTGGGAATGACCCGCTGGTACTTCACCCTCATTCGGGGAAACGGCGCCCCCTTCAGCGAAGTCTTTTACTTTTTCGAGACCCTGAGCCGCTACGGGCGGGCGGTGTGGTACACCGTTCAGCTCAGCGTGCGCAGCTTTTTGTGGAGCCTTGTGTTCTTCTTTTTGCCCTGTGGCGTCATGGGGATTAGCCTATGGTTTTTAAGCACCGACGGCATTTCCGCCCAGACCCGCTCGGCCGCCAGTTTGGGGGTGGTGATGGCCTGCGGGCTGCTGTTTTTGGCAGTGGCTCTGTTTTTGATTTTCATCAACCGATACGCCCTGGTCTCTTACCTCCTCTGCGAGTCGGATGCTATTACCGTGTCGGCAGCCTTTAAAACCTCCGTCCGCTACACCAAAAACCACCGGGTGATGCTGCTGACCTTTTCCCTTTCCTTTATCGGGTGGTTTTTGCTGGCGCCCTTTACCATGTTTTTGCTGATGCTGTACGTGGTGCCTTACTATAACGCGGCCACCACGCTGCTTTCCCGCTATCTGGTGGAGAAAAACCGCCTCGACGAGCCGGGCGCCACCCAGGAGTGGCATCCCATTCGGTAATTATTCAACAGCAAAGCCCGACCCAGTGGAAAAGGGCCGGGCTTTGCTCTTTTTATAAATCCGCCATCCTATTCTACGGATGGTATTAATCCTCTTTGTTTTTCGGTTTAAAGGCCACGGCGATGAGGAAGCCGAAGAAGATGGCGGCTGCCACCCCGGCCGCCGAGCCGGTCAGTCCTCCGGAAAGGGCGCCAAAAATGCCTTTTTCCGCCACCGCCTCCCGGGTGCCTTTGGCGATGGTGTTGCCCCAGCCGGTGAGGGGAATGCTGGCTCCTCCGCCGGCCCAGTCCACCAGGGGCTGGTAAAGGCCCAAGCCTCCCAGAATAACGCCCGTCACCACGTAAATGACCAGAATACGGGCGGGGGTCAGCTTAGTGTAGTCGATGAGAACCTGGCCGATGGCGCAGATGACGCCGCCCACCAAAAAGGCCTTGGCATATTCCCAAAACAGTTCCATTACAGGTTCCCTCCCTGCGGTTTGGGGTTTGGAGTGGAAGAAAGGTGGAGCAGATGGGCAATGCAGGGAATGCTCTGCCCCTGCTGCACGCTGACGGGAGACATCAAAGCGCCTGTGGCGATAAACAGCATGTCCTTAATTTTCCCCTCCTTGATGGCGGGGATAATATAGGAGCAGAGGACGGCCGCCGCGCATCCGCAGCCGGAGCCTCCCGCATGAACGTCCTGGGTTCTTTGGTCGTACAGAATAAGCCCGCAGTCGGCGTGCTTCTTTTTGATGTCGTAGCCCTCCCGTTGCAGCAGTTGAATTAAAAGGTCGGAGCCCACCTGTCCCAGGTCGCCGGTGAGGATTAAGTCGTAATTGTCGGGACCGGTGAGGGTGTCCTGAAAATACCGCTTGATGGTGGTGCAGGCCGCCGGCGCCATGGCGGCGCCCATGTTGTTCAAGTCCTTGACGTCCTTGTCCTCAATGCAGCCCACCGTCACCGCCCTGACGTAGGGAGGCTGGCTGCATTCCGCCACGATGCAGGCGCCCGCGGCGGTGGCGGTCCACTGGGAGGTGGGGGTCCGCTGCCCGCCGTATTCCAGCGGAAAGCGGAACTGCCGCTCCGCCGAGCAGAAATGGGAAGAGGTGATGGCCATTACCTTTTTGGCAAGGCCACCTTCCACCAGCATGGAGGACAAAATCAAACTTTCCGCCATGGTGGAGCAGGCGCCGTACAGCCCGAAAAAGGGAATGCCCAGCTCCCGCAGGCCGTAGTGGCTGGCCACTAACTGGTTGAGCAGGTCCCCCGCAAACAGGTACTGAATATCCCCGGGGGCAAGGTTGCACTTGTCTAACACTTTTTGGGCCGCCTGATGCTGCATTTCGCTTTCGGCAAGCTCCCAGGTTTTCTGCCCGAACAAGGCGTCGTTGTTGACAATGTCAAACATCCGGCCGATGGGACCTTCCGCTTCCTTCTTGCCTCCAATGGCGGCGCTGCCGATGATGCTGGGGCTTTGGTCCAGCCTTAGGGTATATTGGCCTATGTTGGTAGCCATGGTCATCCCCTCCTAATACAGTCGGAAGAGGTAGATGATGATGCCGTAAGCTACCCCCGCGGAGATTCCGTAAACAATAACGGGGCCCGCAATGATAAACATCTTGGCCCCCAGACCCATGACATAGCCCTCGGTTTTAAATTCCAGGGCGGGCGCGGTGATGGCGTTGGCAAATCCCGTAATGGGCACCAAGGTGCCGGCGCCGCCATACTTGGCCAGTTTGTCGTAGATGTTGAGGCCGGTAAACAAAGCCGACAAAAACACCAGCGTCACCGATGCGGCGGGGAAGGCCGTTTCTTCGGGAACACCCCTGCTGGTGTAGAGTTTGATAAAGGCGTGGCCCAGAGTGCAGATGGCGCCTCCAATCAAAAAAGCCAAGGGGATGTTTCGAGCGCTGTTGGATGGTGGAGAGGCCTTCTTCACCATCTCGGCGTAGGCTCGATTGGTTACGGTTTCCATTCGGAACAAGCCTCCTTACAGTAAAGGTACATGTTCATTTTTCCACTGGATTTGCCTTAATATGTATGGAGGAAGAATCTGAAAACCCCTCAAAACCGGCCAACGACGCTTCCTTTTGATAATTTTATCTAATTCTTGTTCATATTACCTACATTAATCCTAGGAAATTCCCAATTTTATAGAAAATTAAACAGGGTCTGTTCAATTGCAAGATTTTGTGATAAACTATTATGGTAAAATGATGGGGTATTGGTGCCTTGAAAAGCCGCAGCCCGACGGGAACACAGGAAAGGAAGGACCATTGAACCGGTGAAGTCAATTGCGATGTGTTCGGGTAAAGGAGGAACCGGAAAGTCCTGCGTAGCCACATATGTTGCGGAAGCGTTGGCCAGGGCCGGACAAAAAACCCTGCTGGTGGAACTGGGGGAGGATTCCCGCTCCCTGGACCTGATTTTGGGGGTCACCACCACGGCTTTCGGCGTGGGGGACGTCCTGTCCGGGGTTTGTGAAATCGAAGAAGCCATATCCCCTGTGGACCGCACCCCGGGGCTGTTTTTAATGCCGCCCGGGGCCGAGATTCCCCTAAACAGCGAAGAAATCGCCGACTTGCTGCGCAAACTGGAAAAGGAATACGACTATATTCTGGTGGACGGCGCCCGTTTCCAAACCCTTCCCGTCAAAGCCCTAGGACTTTTTTTGATGGTGACCACCCCCGATTCTCTGAGCGTGCGGGCCTGCGCGGACCTTTCCCGCCGGCTTTACGGCAAGGGGGCCAAGGAAATCCGCCTGATTATCAACGACGTGCCTCCCAGAGTGCCGCCTATCGAAGGCGCCGAGGATTTCGACGGCATCATCGACATGATAGGCGCCCAACTGCTGGGGGTGATTCCCCAAAGCCCCAAACTGCGATACAGCGCCAACAGCGGCATGCCTTTGGACGATTATTCCCTGACGTTAAAAGTATTTGAACATATAGCGGCAAGGCTGATGGGCCGCCGGATGCCGCTTCTGGTTCGTTGACATATACAGCACTTTATATCTTGAAGGAAATGAGGTATCACCCTTGACCATTGCACTGATCGCTCACGATAGCAAAAAAGAATTGATGGTTCAGTTTTGTATTGCCTATTGCGGCATTTTAAGTCGTCATCATCTGTGCGCCACCGGCACCACCGGAAAACTGGTCAGCGAGGCCACCGGGCTGGAAATCGAACGGTTTTTGGCAGGCTCTCAGGGCGGGGCTCAGCAAATTTTGTCCCGCATCTCCTGCAACGAAGTGGACCTGCTCCTCTTCTTCCGGGATCCCATTTCCGCCAAGGCCAACGAGCCTAACGAATACAACCTGCTGCGCCTCTGCGACGTGCACAACATTCCGGTGGCCACCAACATTGCCACGGCAGAAGCCCTGATTCACGCTCTGGAGCGGGGCGACCTGGATTGGAGAGACATTGTAAGGCCTTCCCGATAACGGTAAAGCGCATCAAAAGAGTGTGGGATCGAACCCACACCCTTTTTTTGCTCTATTCCCTCCGGTACGGAAAGCAGAAAAGAATTATGTACCACAACAAAGGCGGCGCCCCCAAAAGGCGGCTGCCTTTGCTTTTGATTTGGAGAACCTCAGGGGAATGCTCTCATCACGCCGGGGAATCATGGATGTTGTCGAGGTTTCGCCCTAACCATCCCATCCACCCGTGTTTGGATTGGCGAGTTGCAAAAAGATTCAGATGGTGTTAACATAAAATAGCATATGTCTTGGTAAAATGGCTGCAAGCAATTGTATGTATCAGCCGCTGCCCAGCCCAAGCGGGGCATAGTTTGTCCGATTACTCCGAGAGGCCGAAGGGGGACCTTATGAATCAACTGCTTGCCATTGTGATTTCCTTTGCCTGCGTGTTTGTGGTGTTGTGGGGAGTCGCCCTGCTGAAAAAGCGCGGCTGGGGAGAGGAAGCCACCCGAAAGCTGGTGCACATCCTGCTTTCCAACTGGATTTTGCTGGCCCTTGTCCTCTTTACCGAAACCTGGGCGGTTTGCGTGGCTCCCGCCGGCTTTGTCGTCCTCAACTACATCTCCTACCGCAGGGGGATCTTTTCCGCCATCGAGCGGACGGAAAACAACACCCCCGGCACCGTGTGGTATGCGGTCTCCCTGTTGGCGCTCTGTTGGGCCGGCTGGCGGCTGGAAACCCCCTGGATTGCCGCCTGCGGCATTTTGTCCATGGGCTACGGGGACGGCTTTGCCGCCTTGACGGGCCTGGGAAAAAACCGGCACCGGTTTCCCACCCCTCTTGCCCACAAGAGCCTGGAAGGCACCCTGACGGTTGCCCTTCTCACCGCCCTGGCGGTGGGGACGCTGTGCCTTGTCTACGCCCCGTCTGTCGCCCTGCGGGCCGCTCTTTGCTGCGCGGCGGTGGCGGCGGCGGTGGAGCTTTATTCCTCCCGCGGTATCGACAACCTGACTTTGCCCCTCAGCGTTTCTCTTGCCGCTTACTTCATTGTGACGTTCCCCGCCGCCCACCCCTATTTGGACGGGCTGGCCATTGCCCTGGGGGTTTTGCTGCCGGCTTTTTATCTGGAAGCCCTCACTCTTTCGGGCGTGCATTGCGCCACCCTGCTGGGCATCTTCCTGTACGCCTGGGGCGGAACCCTTATTTTTGGGGCCCTGCTGCTGTTTTTTGTCTGTGGCAGTTTGGTCAGCAAAATTGGCAGGGAGCAAAAGAGGGTTCCGTCATCGATTCATGAGCGGCAGGGGCCTCGCAGCCCGGCGCAGGTAATGGCAAACGGACTGCCCGCCCTGCTCTTTGTGGCGGTCCACCACTTTACCGGAAACCAATTTTTTCTGCTGGCCGCGTTGGCGTCCTTTTCGGTGGCTACCGCCGACACCTTTTCCTCCGAAATTGGAATGCTTTCCACCCGGACGCCGGTTTCCCTCTTAACCGGAAAGCCGGTCCCCAAGGGGATTTCCGGCGGCGTCACCCCTCTGGGCTTTCTGGCCGCGGCGGCGGGTTCCCTGGTGATTGCGGCAGCGGCCCTCTTTCCCTTTGGCTGGGAGGGGGCCCTTGTGGTCTGGCTTTGCGGCATGGCGGGCTCGGTGCTGGATTCCTTGATGGGGGCTGTGTTTCAGGCCAAGTACCGGTTGCCCTGCGGCGGGCTGACCGAGCGGCCCTGGGAGGAAGGCGTGCCCCTTCCCCTGGCGGCGGGCATTTCCTGGATGAACAACGATGTGATAAATTTCCTAAGCATCCTGCTCTGCGGCGCCCTTGCCACCGCCTTTACCGGCTTTTCCCTGTAATGCAATCAAGCGATATCATTCCCTCCGGCAGGACCGGGGGGATTTTTCATGGGGGAAAGCCTTGCATTGGCGATACACGTTATGGACTTCCGCAGTCGTCAGGCTTGCGGCAAAAGGATGTTGCTCTTTTCAGTCCCCATGGCATCACAGCAAAACAAAATCACCCCTGCTTTTATCAAGGCAGGGGTGATTGTAATGCATATTGGTTGTGGTATCAATTACACCAAGCGGTCCAGAATGATAATCTTAATCAGGAACAGAACGCCCAGCACCCACATGACTTTGTTGACTTCTTTGGTTTTGCCGGAAGCGATTTTCACCAGCAGGTAGGTGAGCACACCCCACTGAAGGCCGGCGCTGATGGAGTAACCCATTACCATAATGCCGAGGGTAATGGAGGCGGGAATCAAATGGAGGGGATTGGCAAATTCCAAATACTGCAAGGGCTCCATCATCATAATGCCCACAACCACCAAAGCGCAGGTGGTAGCGAAGCCGGGGATGGCGCCTACGATGGGATACAGGAAGATGGACAGAAGGAAGCAGATGGCGGTGGTCATTGCAGTCAGACCGGTGCGGCCACCCTCTTCCACGCCGGAGGCGGATTCAACGAAAGTGGTGACGGTGGAGGTTCCCAGAATGGCGCCGGCGCAGGTGCCCACGGCGTCGGCGGTCAGAGCGCCCTTAATGCCGGGCAGCTCGCCCTTTTCGTCCAGCAATTTGGCCTTGGTGGCCACGCCGGAAAGGGTTCCCAGAGTATCGAAAATATCCACATACAGGAAGGTAAGGGTCAC
>JAKPGH010000127.1 GCA_029550985.1 Bacillota bacterium | reverse complement strand
AACTGTATGAAACATACCCCTATCTGCGCCGCGCGATGGAAATCACCGGCAAAAAGGACATTGTCATTTCCACCAAGACCTACGCCTATACCCGCCAACTGGCCCAGGAAGCTCTGGAACAGGCGCGCCGGGAACTGAACCGGGATGTCATCGATATCTTTATGCTCCACGAGCAGGAGAGCATCCACACCCTGCGGGGCCATCGGGAAGCTTTGGAATATTTTTTCGAGCAAAAGCAGAAGGGCGTCATCCGGGCGGTGGGAGCATCCATGCACCGGATTGCGGCGGTTGAGGGTGCTCTGCAAATGGGGCTGGACGTCATTCACCCGCTGCTCAATATGGAGGGGCTGGGAATTATGGACGGCACCCGCGCCCAAATGGAGCAGGCTGTTCGCCAGGCTCACGAGGGAGGAATCGGCGTCTTTTCCATGAAGCCTTTGGGGGGCGGCAACCTCTTCCGGTCGGCGGAGGAGTGTTTGCAGTACGCCTTTTCCCTGCCCTGGGTGGACAGCGTTGCCCTGGGAATGCAGAGCGTGGAGGAATTATGCGCCAATTTGGAATTCTTCGAGACCGGCAAGTTTTCCCCCAAAGCCAGGGCGGAGCTGGAAAACAAAGTGCGCCGTTTGCACATCGACGACTGGTGCGAGGGCTGCGGCACCTGCGTGGAGCGCTGCGGCCAAAAGGCCCTTTCCCTCCGGGATGGGAAGGCGGTGTGCGACCACGGCCGCTGCATCCTATGCGGATACTGTGCCTCCACCTGCCCGGCCTGGGCCATCAAGGTGGTGTAGGGGCCGGCCGGCTGACCAAACCTGCCGCACCGCTATGTTCCCAGATATTTCATGCTCTCCGGCAGAGCTGCAACAGCACAAACGCCCACCTTTTCTCCGAGGTGGGCTTTGCTATATCAGAAAACGGCGGGGATGGCTACCCCTCGGTCAGTTCCGGGACGTTGGAGGCCCAGTCCTTCATCCAACCAAGCAGCCGAGCCTTTTCCTCCTCCTCTAAAAAGGCGTGGGAAAGGGCGTCCAGATTGAGCCGCCACAACGCGGGCAGGTCCACCTGCCCGGCGCGCAGGAGGTTTCGATATTCGTCGGAGAGGGAAAGGTCGGAAAGGACCGGGTCGTCGGTGCTGATGCTGACCGGAACCCCCGCGGCAAGAAGCCGGGGTAGAGGGTAGCTTTGGTAGTCCGGGTACAGACCCGCCTGCAGGTTGCTGGTGGGGCAGAGGTCCAGCATCACATCCTGTTCCCGCAGCAGAGCACAGAGGGCGAGGTCCTCCGCCGCTCCGGCACCGTGAGCCACTCTCTTAGGACGAAGCCGTCGGATTTGCTCCGCCAGCCTGGGAGCACTGTCCGGCAATTCCCCGCAATGTAAGGTAATTTCAAACCCCAGCTCCCGTGCTCTGAAAAAGAAGGCTTCCTGCTCCAACGCGTCGGGAGATTCCGCCTCCGGGCCAGCGAAATCCACCGCCGCCAGGCCATTGCCGGCAAAGGAAGCAATTTCCTTTAGCATCCGCAGGTTTTGCTCCAGAGGGTGGGTGCGCATCCCCACGGCAATCAGCCGAACTATAACCCCCGTCTGCCGGGAAGCGGCCGCGCTTTCCTCCAGCACCGCTTCCACCACCTGGCGGACAGACAAACCCTCCTCGGTGTGGAGCTGGGGAGCCCACCGAATCTCGCAGTAGCAGACATGGTCGGCGGCCTTTTCCCAAATCAGCTCCCGGGTGACCCGCCGGAGCCCTTCTTCCGTTTGGAGCAGCAGCCCCGGCGTTTCGAAATAGGACAGCAGCTCCTTTTGGGAGGCAAGGGCATGGGGAACCACCAGTCTGCGGTGCATCTGCCGGTAGGATAAGGGAGCGTCAAAACCCTTCCACCGGCGGGCGGCGGCTAAATCCAAAGCCGTTTTGGGCCGCAGCGCCCCGTCCAGATGAAGGTGTAACTCCACTTTTGGCATGGCCCGGCAAAGGTCCGTCATCCAGCGCTCCATACAAATCCCCTTTCGATGGTTGTGGATAAAAGAAAAGAGCTTCCCGAAGGGAGCTCTATGGCAAAAAATGGGTACTTTTAGGCACAGGTGCAAAAGTTATGACACACCGCCCGACTTCATCAGTGGCGGGGAGAATCCTTCACCATTTGCAGGGCCTGTATCACCTTGACCGTCAGGTCGATGTGCTGGTCCTGCGTGGTTTGGTGGACCTGGGTGATCAGCTCGCCCTTGCGGGTGGTCACGTAAAGAGGGGGAAGCTGATTGAGAACCAGCGCGCAGGCGTCGGCCACGCATTTGTCGCAGGAGCACATGTTCATATAATTCATCATTTCCAGGACATTTTGCTTGACCAGTTCTTCGTAAACGTTGACTATCACGTAGCCGTTGTCATCCGGCTGTTGGGAAAATGCCAGCACAAGCAAGCCCCCCTTTCTGGTATTTTTATTATACCACTGACCTGATAGGTTTTCAATCCAATCGGCTTGCCTTGCATTTTTTTCTTTCTTAATACATAATAGCAATAGATTGATTGGAAAGAAGGGTTCTATCTGCAAAAACTCATCGCCGTCTGTGGCTTGATTTTGACTATATTATTGACGGCCTGCACTTTCCGGGCTTCCAAAACCGCAACCAGCACCGATTTTCTGCTGGATACCTTTGTCACCGTGACCCTTTACGGCAGCGACGATCAAAAGGTGCTGGACGGCGCCATGGAGCTTTGCCGCTACTACGACGGGATTCTGGACCGCCACGATCCCGACAGCCTGATTTCCCAACTGAACAGCGGTCAGGGGCCGGTGGAAGTGGACCCGAAGATTTATGATATGCTAAACACGGCGTTGCAATTGGGGGCGCTTTCCCATGGACGCTACGACATCACCATTGCCCCCGTGATGGACTTGTGGGATTTTCGAAGCGGAGATAAAAAGGTGCCGGACCAGGAGCAACTGGCGCAAGCGCTGAAACTGGTGAATCAGGAAAACGTTCTGCTGCTGGAAAACAACATGGTGGAGGTGAAAAACGGCGCCCAACTGGATTTGGGAAGCATCGCCAAAGGATTTATTGCCGACCGGATAGCGGAATACCTGCGGGAACAGAAGGTGCCCGGCGCCATTATCAATTTAGGCGGAAATGTGGCCACCGTGGGAACCAAGCCGGGAAACAAGCCCTTTGTCATAGGGGTGCAAAAGCCCTTTGGAAGTCCGCAGGAAATTGTGGGCAGCCTGGAAGTTTCCGACCTTTCTTTGGTGTCTGCGGGGGTGTATGAGCGCAGCTTCGTCGGAGAGGACGGCGTCCTCTACCACCATATTATCGACGCCACCAACGGCATGCCGGCCCGAACCGGCCTGCTTTCGGTTTCCATTCTCTCCGCCTCCTCCACGTTGGCGGACGGCTTGAGCACCCTGTGTTTCCTGCTGGGGCCGGAAGAGGGAATGGAACTGGTGGAAAACATGGAGGACACCGAGGCCATCTTCTTGACCGCAGATGGCAAGACGTTGCTCACCTCCGGATTGGTGGACCGCTACCAGCCCGCGGATTAAAGTCATGCCGCACCAACTAACCAAGAGACCAGTCATGAGCAGTTTGTCATGACTGGCCTTTTGTTTTCCCATATGGAAGAAATCACTCGGACGGAGTCCCGTTCCCAGGTGCTTTCCCATGCCCTCCATGCATCGGGCAGCCGTGGGCCGCACCGCCGCTTTTCTCCCGCCGCAACGCGCGTTCGTAAATCATCTCGCCTGCGATGCTGACGGCAATTTCCTCGGGCGTCACCGCCTTGATGGGTGTACCGATGGGGCAGTGAACCTTTTGAATGCTCTCCGGCGGCACCCCCGCCTCCTGCAGTCGCTGGTTGACGGACGCCGCCTTGCTGCGGGACCCGATGACCCCCACATAGGCATAGGGCCCCCGGAGCACCTGCTCCTG
>JAKPGH010000113.1 GCA_029550985.1 Bacillota bacterium | reverse complement strand
TGCGGTTGTGGCCGTCGGCGGTGGGATAGCGCACATGGCCCACCGCCATGTTTCCTTTGCCCAGCTTGTCCAGCACCTCCTGGGTAAACACATCCGGCACCAGTCCCAGGTCCCGATGATAGCGAATCAGCCCGTCGTCGTTGACGGCGATGCCGCAGCTTTCCTGTCCCCTGTGCTGCAGGGCGTAAAGGGCCACATAGGCCTGAAAGGCAACGTCTGAGTCCATGTCTCCGAAGATGCCGAAGACGCCGCACTCCTCGTGTATTGTGTCAGTCATCATAACCCCCCTTAGATGTTTGACCAAGGGAATCCTCCCTTTGGGGCTTATTCCCCTTTGAGCGTTTCCTGCAAAATCCGGTCCTTTTCCTCCACGGCCTGGGCCATTTCCTTCTTTAGGGTTTCCAGGCGGCTGGCCAGGTTTTCGTCGGCAAGGGCCAGCATTTGGGCCGCCAGCAGGGCGGCGTTCTGGGCGCCGTCGATGGCCACCGTCGCCACGGGAACCCCCGCCGGCATCTGAACGGTGGAAAGCAGTGCGTCCAGCCCGTCCAACGTGGAGGATTTGACGGGAATGCCAATGACCGGCAGGGTGGTGTGGGCCGCAATCACCCCCGCCAAATGGGCGGCTTTGCCCGCCGCCCCAATGATGACGCCAAAGCCCTTTTCCCGGGCGGTTTCGGCAAATTCGCAGACGGCTTTGGGGGTGCGGTGGGCGCTCATCACTCTGGCTTCCCAGGCAATCCCCAGTTTGTCCAGCATATCCATGGCCGGCTTGACCACCGGCAAATCGCTGTCGCTTCCCATGACAATTGCTACGCGCATTCGGTACACTCCTTTTACAAAATACACGTTAAAAATGTTTTTGGACACAAAAGAGTTGCGGCGCACCGCAACTCTTGATTCGACAGCTCCAGCAGGGCAAAGGCTGAGCGGACATCGGTATCCTGTTGTTGGCAGACGGACAGAGGGAGAAAAGCGGCTGCTTTCACTCCAGGGAAAATCATCTCAAACGCCTCCTTTGCCCTTGGTTTGTTTCCATATTCCTTTATTGTTTGTCGGCCTGTTCGGCGGCTACAACCTCTTTGAGGGAGGCGACAAACCCCGCCAGGTTTTGAATTTCGCTGGGAATAATCAGTTTGGTGGCTTTTCCGTCGGCTACTTTGGCCAAAGCCTCGAAGCTCTTGAGAATTAACACCTTGTCGTTGGGGTTGGCCTCGTTGAGGAGACGGATGGCGTCGGCCTGGGCCTTCTGCACCAGTTGAATGGCTTCCGCCTGGCCCTGGGCTTCCCGAATCAGCACTTCCTTTTCCGCTTCCGCCTTGAGGATGCGGCTGGTTTTTTCCGCTTCCGCCCGCAAAATGGCGGATTCCTTTTCGCCTTCCGCCACCAGAATCTGGCTGCGCTTTTCGCCTTCCGCCCGCAGGATGGCCTCTCGGCGCTCCCGCTCCGCCTTCATCTGCTTTTCCATGGCGTCCTGGATTTCCCTGGGAGGGATGATGATCTTCAGCTCCACCCGGTTCACCTTAATGCCCCACTTGTCGGTGGCTTCGTCCAGAATGGCGGTGATTTTGGTGTTGATGACATCCCGGGAGGTGAGAGTGTGGTCCAGCTCCATTTCGCCGATGATGTTCCGCAGGGTGGTGGCGGTGAGGTTTTCGATGGCGCTTAAAGGCCGCTCCACGCCGTAGGTGTAGAGCTTGGCGTCGGTGATTTGAAAGAACACCACCGTGTCGATTTGCATGGTGACGTTGTCCTTGGTGATGACGGGCTGGGGTTTAAAATCCACCACCTGCTCCTTGAGGCTCACCCGCTTGACAATCCGGTCGATGATGGGAATTTTTACATGGAGCCCCGTTTCCCAGGTGCCGGCATAGGCTCCCAGCCGCTCAATGACATAGACGGTGGCCTGCGGTACGATGCGGACGTTGGCAATCAGCAAAAAGCCCAGCAAAACCAAAACTACGGCAATGAAAATGGCTGCAAACATGAAAAACCCTCCTTAATTCATATCATGGGGGACGAACGCCGGTATCATTCTTCCCGGTGCAGGTTCACGTCGGTGTCCAGCGAGGGCGGCGGGGGCAGGTCGGGGGTGGTGTAAATGGAAGGCCTCGCCCCGTGGGCAGCCGAAGAAACCATCGCCTCTTCTTCTCTCTTTTCTTCCGGCGGGAAGGGATTGACCGGCCGCACAATCAACTTGACTCCTTCGATGCGCAGCACCTCCACCGGCATGCCCTGGGGAATGGGTTGGCCGTTTTCGCTTCGGGCGGCCCAATCCAGGCCGTTGGCCGAAACCCGGCCCGTCTGCTGCAGGTTGTCAATCCGCTGGGTGACCATTCCCAGTTGGCCCACCACTTGGTCGGCGTTGGTGGCCTGGCGGCGCACCGTCAGTTTATCCAGCAACAGCGGACGGCCCACCACCAGCACGGCAAGGGAGGTAAGCAGGCAAATTA
>JAKPGH010000077.1 GCA_029550985.1 Bacillota bacterium | reverse complement strand
GGATGTTGGCCGCGTCCATCGAGCCTTCGGCGGCGCCGGCACCGATGAGGGTGTGGAGCTCATCGATAAACAGGATGATGTTGTCGGCAGCGGCTGCTTCCTCAATACAGCCTTTGATGCGCTCTTCAAAATCCCCCCGGAACTTGGCGCCGGACACCATTTTGGTCAGGTCCAGCATGAGAATCCGCTTGCCCATCAAATTCTCCGGCACCTGTCCGGCGGCAATCCGCTGGGCCAACCCCTCTGCTACCGCCGTTTTGCCGACGCCGGGCTCTCCGATAAGGACAGGGTTGTTTTTGGTGCGGCGGGAGAGAATCTGTACCACTCGGGCGATTTCCCCATCCCGGCCGATGACCGGGTCCAGTTTGCCCTGGTTGGCCAGCTCCACCAAATCCCGGCTGTACTGTTCCAAAGTTTTGGTGGAGGGCCGCTCCTTTTTATCCGTAGCCTTTACCACCGGGCGAGGCCAGCCTTTCCCCAGCAGCTCCAGCAAATCGGTGGTGAGCCGGTCCAGAGGCACTCCGGTGGAAACGATAATTTTGGCAGCCACGCTCTCCGGCTCCTGCAGGATGCCCAACAGCAGGTGCTCGGGTTCGATCTGCTTGTGGCCCAGCTTTTTGGCCTGCGCCTCCGCCAGCTCCAGCACCCGGTCGGCATCGGGAGCAAGACCTTTTGCCTGAAGGGTTTCCGCTTTTCCCTGGCCGTCGTAGCGCTGGATGATGTCGCGGATGATGGAGCAGTCCAGGCCCGCCCGCTGCAGCACCTGAGAGGCGCTGCCTACGCCATCCCGCGCCAGGCTCCACAGGAGATGCTCACTGCCCAAAAAGCTGTGCCGCATTTCCATGGCCAGCCGAAAGGCGCCCTGCATCACTTCCTTGGCCTGGGGCGTAAAGATATCTCTATGTATCATAAATTAATGCACCTTCTTCTTTTCTCAGGATCTCGTCCCGAAGTTGCGCCGCCAGCTCGTAATCCTCCCGCGCTACGGCCTCCCGCAGACGGTTTTTCAGTTCGATCAGCGCCCTGCGGCGTTTAATACCCTCCCCTGCGTCCAGAGGAAACGGATCTTTGCCCAATTCCCGCACCTGTACCGCACGGGGATTGGAATACGGATAGGCATAAGGGTATGGGGCCTCTTGCGCGCCCGCATACCGCATCATAAAGGCCATATTTCGCTGAATACCCGCCAGACATTCGCTGCACAGGTAAATTTCCGATTCCCTGCCCATTATATTGACGACAAAACAATGATCCGCTTCGTTTTGCCCACAGTAATTGCATTTCATCATCAATCACCCTTTCCGATGAAGTCGCCAGAGTGTGGATGCACTTTTACTCCTATTTTATGTAGTTTTCTTGCTTTGGTGTTCAATCAGGCCTGCTCCGAAAGAAGCTGAATCAACATCTGCTTAAATATTTCTGCTCGCACTCTGTCTTGCTGTTCCCGGGGCAAAATGCCCAAAGCACCCTCACCCATGGCGGATAACATCAAGCCGACGGTGCTCCGGTCCAAAGTCTCGGTGTCCATAAGGTTGGAAAGAAGTGCTTTTGTGGTGCGAAGGTCAACGCTGTCACCAATGACATTAATGGTGTGCATCATCAAACATCTGGGTTCAAGCTTTATTTTGCGGATACGGATATAGCCGTTTCCGCCCCGACGGCTTTCCACCTGATAGCCATGTTCGGGAGAAAACCGAGTGGCAATGACATAATTGATCTGGCTGGGCACGCAGCCAAACCGGTTGGCCAATTCGGAACGCTGCAATTCGCAACAGCCATCTTCCTCCAAAATCTCGTTGATGAACCTGGCTATCATATCGCTGATGCCCACAGCAACCACCGCCTTGACTTTGACTTTCTTTGACCTTTAATTAAAGCATACTCTTTTCCTCTCTATAACTCAATCGTGATTTTTGCTGAATTTTGGCTTTCTGATTTAACCGTCTTATACTATCTCTTGTTTTCTCCATATATCTCACGATATCGATGTGATAACCGGAAAAACCCTTATGGTTGTCAGGATTTCTCACAGACAAAGACCCTCTGTCGCCATACGGCAACAGAGGGCCATGCATTATAATATCACCAGGGGTTGTTTCCCCAGTTTTTGCGGAACTCCCGGCGGCGTTTGTAGGCCTGGTAGTTCTGCCGGATGGTCCGGAACAGGTCGGGTCCAAAGAAAGCAAAGAAGTTGATGAGGGAAAATACAATGGCGGCCCGGTCGGTCATACTGCCAAAGGCAAAGGCTAAGAAATAGAGAGCCCAGTTAAATGCCGCCAGCCATTTCGCCTTGATGGGAATGAGGAAAAACAGCATAAAGGTGGCATTGGGGTACAGATAGGCATAAGCCAAAAAGAGGGACAGGTAGAGATAGTAGTTGGTGCCGTATCCGGTGAGGATGGCGGCCAGAATGGCTCCCACCGCCCCGAGAAGAAAGTAAATGGTGAACAGAGTGGTACCCCACTCCATCTCCAGGGTGTTGCCGAGATGGTAGGTGACATAAAGGGCAATAAACAACAGCAAGATATTTCCCCAGGTAGGAGGCAGCACGAGAAAGGTAATCAGCCGCCAGACTTGTCCCTGTAACACGGCGCGCCAGCTAAGGCTCAGAAAGCCGATGATGCTTGGCATAAAAAAGTAGCCCAGGATATACACCGCCAACATGGTGGAGGTGATATAAATCATCAGATTGGGGATGCCAAAATCGCGCCCCAGTCTGCGTTCCAATCGATAAACCCACTTCATGATGATTCCTCCAAAAAATAGGATGCTGCCGCAACAATACCGTACAATGGTATTATTATACAGCGGCAGCATCCCAAATAAAAGAGGATTCTGTTAATTTTTGCGTCGCTGGGCGATGTTATGTGGCAGATAGCAGCTTAACCTGCGACGTTGGCCTGAGCCGAGCATTGGTTGACCCGAATCACCTTGGTGGGGCAAACCTGCACGCACTCGCCACAATTGGTGCACTTCTCCGGGTCAATGGAAGCCAAATTGTTGGTCACCGTGATGGCGCCAAAGTTGCAGGCCTTTTCGCACCGTTTGCAGCCAATGCAACCCGCCGAGCACACCTTGCGGGTTACGGCGCCCTTGTCGGTGGAGGAACAGCCCACAAACACATCGCTGGAAGCGGGGATAATGTTGATCAAAGCCTTGGGGCATGCCTTGGCGCACATACCGCAGCCGGTGCACAAGGATTTATCCACTTTGGCAACCCCGTCCACCACTTCAATGGCGCCGTACTGACAGGCCGCAACACAGTCCCCGAAGCCCATGCAGCCGTAGGAGCAGCTGCCCTTGCCTCTGTAATAGGTGACGCAGGCTTCGCAGGTTTTCGGGCCCTGATAGTCCATAATCAACCCGGTCTGCTGATGGGTTCCCGAACAGCGGACGACGGCAACCTTGGCCTCAACCGCTTCGAAATCAGCTCCCAAAATGGCGCTGATTTTCTTTGCTGTTTCTGCTCCGCCAGGGATACAGAGATTGGTCTTGACACCGGCGTTGACCAATTTTTCGGCATATTCGTCACAACCGGCAAAGCCGCAGGCGCCGCAGTTGGCGCCGGGCAGAACTTCCCGAACCTGACTCACCCGTTCGTCCACCGGAACCGCCATGTACTTGTCGGCTATGGACAACAGTACACCGCAGACCGCTCCAATCACGGTGACGGTAATCACCGGCAATGCAATTGCCATGTTCTTCCCTCCTTAACCGAATATGCCTTCAATGACGCCGGAAAAGCCCATAAAGGCCAACGACACAATCGAAGCGGCAATCAAAGTGATGGGAATTCCATCAAAACTTTTGGTAATTACAGCATTTGCCATTTTGGAGCGGACTCCGGCAAAGAGCACCATGGCCAGCATAAATCCGAGTCCGGCTCCCGTTGCGTTGATAATGGCATGCACAAATCCGTAGGACTCCTCAATGTTGAGAAGGGTGACGCCCAGCACGGCGCAGTTGGTGGTAATCAAAGGCAGGTACACGCCCAGCGCCCGATGGAGGGAGGGGATGTACTTTTTCAAAATGATTTCCACCAGCTGAACCAGAGCGGCAATGATAAGGATGAACA
>JAKPGH010000320.1 GCA_029550985.1 Bacillota bacterium | reverse complement strand
CTGCGGGAAAACAAATGACCGTCCTTCCCGGTTTATTCTATCTCACCTATGTGGAAAACCGCGGTGCCGCCTTTGGCATGTTCCAGGGCGGCACCTGGGTCCTGGGTGTGGTCTCTCTTGTAGTGCTGCTCTTTTTGCTCTATTACCTGCTAAGCAGCCGGGTTAAGGAGCCGGTTTTGATTTGGGGCCTTACCTTGATTCTGGCTGGGGGATTTGGCAATTTAATCGACCGGTTTTATCGGGGCTTTGTGGTAGATTATCTGGATTTTTCCGCACTGTTTGGATTTCCGGTCTTTAATCTGGCCGATTGTTGCGTAGTCTGTGGAACTGGCATTCTATTTGCTGCCATTCTATGGATGGAAAAAAACAGCAAAGAGCCTGAGACAGACGATGTAAACCCGGAACAGATGGAGGGCAGGTCCGGTCACCATGAAGAGACTTGAACTGTATGCGCTGCCGGAGCATTCTGGGCAGCGCATTGATGTATTTGTCAGCGAATCCTGCACCGAGTTGACCCGCAATGCCGTACAGCGCCTTTGTGGGGAGGAACAGGTGTTGGTGGAGGGGAAGCCTGTCTCCAAAAACTTCCGCCTGCAGGGAGGAGAGCGGGTGGAGGTTTTTCTGCCCGATGCCCAACCCCAGGAGCTGCTTCCCAACGACATTCCCTTGAACATCGTCTACGAAGACCCCCACCTTTTGGTCATCAACAAGCCAAGGGGACTGGTGGTGCATCCAGCCCCCGGCCATCATGGTGATACGTTGGTTAACGCTCTGCTCCATCATTGTGGGGAGGATTTGCGAAAGGTGGGGGACCCGGAGCGCCCGGGCATTGTCCACCGGTTGGATAAAATGACCAGCGGCCTTCTGGTGGTGGCCAAAACCCGGGAAGCATACGAAGGCCTTTCCCGCATGATTCAGGACTACGCCGTAAGCCGGGTCTATGAGGCCGTGGTCCATGGCGGGATTCGGGAAGATGAGGGGACCATCGACGCCCCCATCGGTCGCCATCCCAAGGACCGGAAAAAAATGTGGGTGACGCCGGACGGCAGGGAAGCGGTGACCCACTTTCGCGTATTGGCGCGGTATCAGAAGTTCACCCATTTGGAGCTGAAGTTGGAAACGGGGCGCACCCATCAAATTCGGGTTCACATGGCTTATCGAGGAAACCCGGTGGCGGGAGACCAGGTCTACGGGCCTCGCAAAGGCGTTGCCTGGTTGGAGGGTCAGTGTCTCCATGCCAGAACTCTGAAATTTACCCACCCAATCACAGGGGAGCGGCTGGAGCTGACCAGCGAACTCCCCCCCTATTTCCTGCAATTTTTAAACCGATTACAATCATTGTGAGGTACATCTATGGCTCTGAAACTATCCGACCTTGTCATTATGAGCGACGTAGACGGTACGTTGTTGCATTCGGGAAAACCCATTCATCCCCGCAATGTGCAGGCTTTGGAGCGCTTCGTCTCCAAGGGAGGCCGCTTCGCCATTTCCACCGGCCGCAGCAGGGAGTTTACCCGCCCGTTGGTGGAGCAACTGCCGGTCAACTTTCCCTGCGTCATCTTTAACGGGGGAGCCATTTACGATTATTCCACCGAGGAATATCTCATGGAAATCCGCCTTCCCGAGCAAGGCTCCCAATACATACGGGAAATCATGGAACGGTTCCCTCAGTGCGGCGTCCTGGCCGTGGATTCCGATGTCTACTATGACATCAACGGAGCGGTGGCGGCGCTTTACAGGGACGTTTACCGCAATGATTACGCCGTCAAGGGGACCATGTCGGACCTCAAGGGCAGGTTGATGAAGAGCCTGATTTTTATTCATCCGGAATGGAAGGAAGAATTTACAGCCTTTGTGGCGGAGCAAAAATTCCCCGGCGTCCGATTTGTTCCCACCAACCCCCGCCTTATTGAGATGCTGCCGGAAGAATCGTCCAAAGGAAATGCCCTGAAACAGCTGATGGAGATGAAGAATATTGACCGCAGCTGTCTGGTGGCCATCGGGGACTACTACAACGATAAAGAAATGATTGAGCTGGCAGGCATCGGCGTCACCATGCACACTGCTCCGGAGGATTTGAAGGATTTGGCCGAGCTGTTGGTGTGCGACTGTGAAGAAGGCGCCCTGGGGGATTTGGTGGAACAACTGGAAGCTCGGTACCAGTAACGCCAAACGCGCATATCTCCGCCTCATAACGGCATAAGTTGTTATGAGGTGATGAGGCGTGACACGGTTTAGATGGTGTGTACTGGTTCTGACTGGAGTACTGCTGATTGTATCGGCGGTGATTCGAATTCAAAACGCAGCGCTGACCGTATCCGGTCCGGTGGGAGGGTTTCCGGTTGTCATCATCGACCCGGGACACGGCGGTCCCGATGGAGGCGCCGTGGGGGTCGACGGCATTGTGGAAAAGGACATCAATCTCTCCCTGGCTCTCAAGCTGCGGGATTTGATGAAGGCCAGCGGCTTTACGGTGGTGATGACCCGGGAGGAGGATGTGTCCATCCACGACCCGGGGGTTAAGGGCACCCGCAAGCAAAAAACCTCCGACCTGCATAACCGCATGGCGATTATGGAGCGTTATCCCGACGCTATTTTCATCAGCGTCCATCAAAATAAATTTGGGGATTCGAAACAACACGGCGCCCAGATTTTTTACGGCCCAAAGAACGAGAGCAGCAAAGCGCTGGCGGAAGTGGTGCAGCAGAATATTATCTCCATGCTCCAGCCGGACAACAAACGAAAATGCAAAAAAGGGGAAAAGAACCTCTATCTCATTTACGAAGCAAAATGTCCGGCCATTCTAATCGAGTGCGGTTTTCTCTCCAACCGAGAGGAGGCAAGGCGCCTGACGGATGAGACCTATCAGGCCAAGCTGGCTTTTGCCACTCTGTGCTCGGTGTTGGAATACCTCAACGAAAAACAACCATCCAACCTGATACTGCCTCCAACCACAGAGCAAATGTAGCGCTTGTTCGGTTGTGGCAGAAAAAACATAAATAGTCGGGCCGAAGGCCTAAAACCCAAGGGTGATTTATGTCAAACAAAGCAAAGACGTCCTATGTATGCGTAGAATGTGGATTTGAAACGGCCCGGTGGCAGGGAAAATGCCCCGGCTGCGGCCATTGGAATACCTTGGAGGAAACCGTTCGCCATCCGGAGCCCAAATCTGCTTTGAACCCAAACCTTCCTAAACCGGCGCTGACCACCACGTTGTCCCGCCTTTCCGAAGTGGAGGTGGAAAGCGAGTGCCGCAGCGACACCGGCCTTTCCGAGCTGAATCGGGTGTTGGGCGGCGGTGTCGTGGACGGCTCGGTGGTGCTGCTCTGCGGTGATCCCGGCATCGGCAAGTCCACCTTGCTGCTCCAGATGTGCCACACCCTGTGCCGGGAGCAAACCATCCTCTACGTGGCGGGGGAGGAAAGCCCTCGGCAAATTAAGCTGAGGGCTCGCCGCCTGGGAATCAGCGGCGAAAACCTGGTCATCGCGCCGGAAACCGACGTGGAGCAGGTCCTTGCAGCGGTGGAGCAGCTTTCTCCCGACGTGGTGATGGTGGATTCCATCCAAACCATGAACCATCCTCAGATTAGCTCTGCCAGCGGCAGCGTCACCCAGGTGCGGGAATGCGCCGGCCTGCTTATCCGCATGGCCAAAGAGCGGGAAATTCCCGTCTTTATTGTGGGACACGTCAACAAGGACGGAGGCATTGCCGGCCCCAAGGTGTTGGAGCACATGGTGGATGTGGTGCTGTACTTTGAAGGAGAGCGCCACTCCAACTACCGGATTTTACGGGCGGTCAAGAACCGGTTCGGTTCCACCAACGAAATCGGCGTGTTTGAAATGAACGAGCAGGGCCTGACGGATGTGGATAATCCCTCCTTGATGCTTCTTTCGGGGCGGCCCACCAACGTTTCCGGAACTTGCGTTGCCTGCGTGATGGAGGGAACCCGCCCCATTTTGGCGGAAGTGCAGGCTTTGGTCAGCAAAACCGGCTTTGGAACTCCCCGCCGCATGACCACCGGCTTTGATTTTAACCGCGCCGCCATGCTGATTGCGGTGCTGGAAAAGCGGGGGGGATACTTCTTCGGCAATTTAGACGCCTACATCAACATCATCGGAGGCCTGCGGCTGGACGAGCCTGCCGCCGACCTGCCCGTGATTCTGGCTCTGGTTTCCAACGTGCTGGACAAGCCTATCCCCGCCGATTTGGTAGCCTTTGGGGAAGTGGGATTGGCCGGGGAAATCCGGTCCATTCAAAGCGTGCGGCAGCGGGTGGCGGAGTGCTCCCGGCTGGGCTTTACCCGCATCATTTTGCCCAAAAGCTCCATGAGTCACCTCCAGGAGCCGGAAGCAGGCGTCGAATTACTGCCGGTGAGCAACCTCTCCGAGGCCATCGCCCTCATCCGATAGAAAGGCAGCCTCCGCTTGCCGGAAATAACCGCATCCTCCCTGGGGAGATTTGGTCAGTTGGGTAATTTCGTTGAGGGTGCAATACCCCTCTTTTTGATACAGACATTTTTGATCGCAGCAAATCAGGTTCATCATGAGCACCTCATTTCATGGTCATGGGTGGAAACTCTGCCTGTTTGAATGCCGATCAATCGTTGAGCTACCGTTTGAAGACGGTAGCTTTTTCTTTTACTATGGATGCGCCTGCCCGCAATATACGAAGGAGAAAATTGCCGCCGCACTGGAAATAAAAGTATATTCCGCCATTGGAAAGAAAGACTATTTGGTATGCCACATTTTGTATTTTGAAGAATTCCCCGGAGGTTTTACATGAAAAAAGCTCTATTTTTCCTGTTTGCTTTGGGTATGGCTGTGGTGCTTTATCGCTTTCCTCGAATGGTGGAATCTTCCATACCCTCCATATACTACGTGACTCCCAGCCAAAAGACATACGAAAACGTCCTAAGCTGTACCGGTACCCTTCAGGCAGGGGAAATTTACGAGGTCTATCTTTCCTCCGCCGCCATTCCCCAAAGGGTGCCGGTGTCGGTGGGGGACCAAGTGACCCAAGGCCAGCTTTTGCTGGAGCTGACCCCATCTTCTCTGTTAAGCAGGGACACTTTGGCCATGCTGCGCAGTTACGGCCAATCGGCTTCTCCCTTTGGGGATGTGGACCTCGGCTCGGTGGCAGCCCTTTACGGATTGAGCAGAACTTTGGGCGGCGGCCTTACCGATTACACCGACCTTGCAGAGTTGCTGCAACTTTTGCAGGAGGAGCGGTTGAGCCGCAGTCAAGCCGATTTGCTGGAAAGCGGAGAAACCAGGGTGTATTCTCCCGTTTCCGGCATTGTGACAGGGGTGATGGTGCGGGAAAGCGTGCCGGCCCTGCCCGGGGTACCCCTCATCACCGTCAGCGACACCTCCAGTTTTAAGGTGCTAGCCGCCGTTCCGGAAGAGGAAATCGCCCGGGTCAAAGTGGGAGATAAGGCGAGGGTGTGGTGTGTGGGGTCTTCCATGGGGGAATACGGTGCCATCGTCACCCGGATATTCCCCATTGCCCACAAAGTGCTGCGGGGCACCACCACCGAAACAGTGGTGGATGTGGAGTTGGAGTTGGAGAAATCCGATGAAACGCTAAAGCCAGGCTTTACCGCCCGGGTCAATATTCTGGCGGGAGAAGACTACACCATGCTCACTGTTCCATACGAAGCCATACGACAGGACGAAAACAACAACGAGTATGTGTATGTTTACCAGGACGGAAAACTCAAAAAGAATCCGGTGATTACCGGCAAAGAATTGACCAATGAGGTGGAGATTCTCTCCGGCCTGGACCCGGACAGCATTGTAATTTATAATCCCGGAGAAATTTCGGGCGAGGGAACCATCATCCACTTAAAGGGGCGAGCCGATGTTACTTGACACGCTGCGCATCTCGGTCAAAAATCTGGGCCGTAAAAAGTCCCGAAACACCCTGACTATCCTGGGCATTGCCATTGGAGTGGCTTCGGTGGTGCTGATTTCCTCCATGGGCGAAATTGGAAAATACACGGTGGGGGAAGAACTGGACAGTTTAGGGGTGGGAGCGCTGATGCTCTCGGGAAACCAAAAGATGGTGGGTTCCTCCCTGACGGCGGAGCACCTGGAGGTGGTGCGCCAAAGCGGAGCGGTGGAAAGCGCCATCCCCATTCTGGTGGACTACACCAAAAGCTATATGCGGGAACTGATGATGGATGTGGTGGTATGGGGGATTGACTACGGGGCCAACCAGGTCATTTCCATGGAGCCTCTTTTCGGGCGGCTGATTACCAAAAACGATGTGTCGGCCGCCAAACCCATCTGCGTCATTGATAAAAATGTTGCCCTGGCTTACTACAAGCGGGAAAACATTGTGGGCAAAAAGATTTCGCTGCAGTTTTACACCGGCATTCAGGAGTTTACCGTGGTGGGGGTGGTGGAGTCGGGCGGAAACATTGTGCAGGGGCTCATGGGCGATTATATCCCCGCTTTTCTCTATATTCCCTACACCACCATGCAGCAGTATGCCGGACGAGAAACCTTTGACCAAATTGCCGTCACCCTGCGCCCGGGCATAGACGCGGAGGTGGCAAGCTCCCAACTCATCGGGTTGGTGCGGCAGGTGCCCGGCAGCGGAAACGGCCAATTCAAGGCGGAAAATATTCAGGGACAAAAGAAGAAATTGGGAAAGGTGATGAACGCCATCACCATCCTGCTTTCCCTCATTGCAGGAGTTTCGCTGGTGGTGGCAGGACTGAGCATCATGACGGTGATGCTGGTGTCGGTGGGGGAGCGGACCCGGGAAATCGGCATCAAAAAATCCATCGGAGCCAGCCGCCACAACATCTTGCTGGAATTTCTCATCGAGGCTTTTGTTATTTCCCTGTTGGGAAGCGTCATTGGCGTGGGGACGGGGGTCGCTGTGATTGCCGCGGGATGCGCGGTTCTCAAGCTGCCCATCATCCTCAATCTTCCACTCATTGGCCTCTGCGTTTTCTTTGCCGTCTTGGTGGGGGTCATATTTGGGGTTTATCCGGCTTCCATCGCCGCGCGGCTCAATCCGGTGGACGCCCTGCGCTGTGAATAAATATTAAACTAAAAACCGCACCTCCATGGTAGATAAAATGGAGCGTGCGGTTTTCGGTAGATATTGCCAAAACGACTCCCATTGTGATATAATTTAATTAAACTAAGATAAAAAATCCTAGACAGCCATAAAGATGCCTAACCTTAATTTGAAATCAGTTACAGCGCCAGGGCCGCTTGTGCAAACAGGCGGTTGACGAGGAGAGAGGTTCATCGAACTACTCGGCGGGTGCCTCTCCGCTTGGCCCGAAGCGTAGGGCGGGACAAAAACGCGGGTAACCGCGCCACAAATCCCAGTCTGCGGGTAAATTAAGGGGGTGTTGGCAAATCAAACTGCAATGACAAATTCGGCTGTGCAGTGCGCCGAATTTATTACTGTATTTTATGAAAATGATTTGTTGACAACCTTGAGTTAGGAGCATCTTTATGAGTGGACTATTTGGATATACCGGCGCGGCAGGCGCCTTCGATCACATCTTACACGGCCTTTCCAAGCTGGAGTACCGGGGCTATGATTGCGCCGGCATTTCTCTGCTGTTGAATGGCGAAATTACCACCCAAAAGGTGGCGGGGCGGCTTTCTGCCTTGGGAGAACCGACAGCGCTTTGTCCGGAACTGAAACAAAGCACCTGCGGCATTGGCAGCACCCGCTGGGCTCCCGGCGCCGCGGCCCAGCAAAGCGATATACCTCCCTACGGAACCGCCCGGCTTTCTCTGGTTCTCAGCGGGATGATTGAAAACTACCGGGAACTGCGGGCGCAGTTGAGTGGCGAGGGCTATGCCTTTGACTCCACAAGTGACGGCGAGGTAGCGGCCAAACTGTTGGATTGGCTTTACAAAGGAAATCCCGTGGAAGCGCTGGCAAAAGCCAACAGCATGCTGCAGGGCTCCTACGCCATAGCGGTCCTCTTTGCCGATTACCCCCACGAACTGTACGGCGTCGCTCGCAACAGCACGCTGTTCGTGGGAAGGGGAGAGGGGGAAAGTTACGTGACCTCCGACCTTTCCGCTTTGGTGGAGTTTACCCGTGAGTACGATACCCTGGGAAAAGGGGAAGTTGTCTGCCTTTCTCCCGACAACATTCGGGTGATGAATCAACAGGGAAACCTTCTCACTAGGGAAACGCAAACAGCCAGTCAAGACCTTGCACAGGTGCGCAAGGGCGGCTACCGGCACTTTATGATGAAGGAAATCTGCGAGCAGGAACAACTGCTGGCGGAGATGCTGCGCTCCCGTATTTTTAAGGGGCTGCCCTCCTTTGACCGGGATGGATTGCCGGAGGGTTTGTTTACCCGCTATCACCGCGTTCTGATTCTGGGCTGCGGCACTGCCATGCACGCCGGAGCTTTGGGGAAAGAATTTATTGAGCAGCTTGCACATATTTCGGCGGAAGTTCATTTAGCCGCCGAATACCGCTTCCGGGACCCCATTCTCTCCGACAATACATTGGTAATTGCTTTGTCCCAGTCTGGAGAAACCTCCGATACCCTGTCGGCTATGCGGTTAGCCCAATCCAAGGGAGCGAAGGTTCTTGCCATTGTCAACGTGCCCGGCTCCACTATGGCCAGAGAAGCGGATTATGTCCTTTACGCCCACGCCGGGCCGGAAATCAGCATCGCCAGCACCAAGGTCTTTATGCTGCAGATGGGCGTGCTCTATCTGGTGGCCATCGAAATGGGGCGGACCCACGACATCATCGACGACAGCAAGGCCCGTGATTTGGTCAAGGCTTTGCTGGAAGCCACCAAGAGCATCGGGCAGGTATTGGAGCAGAACGAGCAGATTCAAAAGCAAGCCAGGGAAATGGCCCGGACCCAAAGTGTCTACTACATTGGACGGGGGCTGGATTGGCCCATGATGATGGAGGGCTCTCTCAAGCTGAAGGAAGTGACCTACATCCATGCGGAGGCCTATTCCGCCGGAGAATTTCGGCACGGGCCCATCTCGCTGGTGGCGCCGGACTTTCCGGTGGTGGCTTTGGCAACCCAGCAAATGCTAATTCCCCAGATGCTGGACAATATCCGGGAAATTCGCGGGCAGGATAGCAACGTGCTGGTCATCTGCCGCAACAGCCTTTCCCTGGACGAGTCGTTGGAGCAATCGGCCGTTCGGCTTCCCGATTTGGACGACCTCTTTATGCCCATTCCCGCCGCCGTTGCCCTTCAGCTTCTGGCCTACTATACGGCGGTGGCCAAGGGACGGAATGTGGACGCTCCCCGGCATCTTACCAAGGCGGTCACCGACTAATTTCACCAAACAAAAGAGCCATGGAAAGAAAAGTTCCATGGCTCTTATCCTGTCTGAAACACTATACCGCCTTGCGGTAGCGGTTTTGTTCCTTTTGTTTTTCCGCAATGGCTTTTTGGTAAATTTCCAACATGTAAGTGGCAAGCTCATGGCTGCCCCGGTTTCGCACCGTCTCAATGACCATTTCTTTCCGTTTCTGCAATTCCTCCGGGCTGAGGGATGCAATTTCCCGAAGCCGTTCCGCCATTTCTTCCGCCGTGTGAAACAGGTAGCCGTTGACCCCGTTTTTAATCTGGTCGGCGTTGAGCTCGTCATATCTCTGAAGGGTGGGAAGTCCCGAAGCCATTCCCTCCAGCATGGATATGGAGTTCATCTCCGAAAGGGAAGCGGTTACGTAAATATCGCAGCAGGCATAGTAGGCGGGCATCTTTTCGTGGGGAATCATGCCGGTAAAGGTGACCATGTTCTGGATGCCCAAATGTTTCGCCTGTTGTTCCAAAGCCTCTCTGTCCGGACCATCTCCCACAATGAGCAGGTGAAGGTTGTCCTGCGGGGTGATGGTTTGCGCCCAGTAATCCAGCAGGACATCCACGCTTTTTTCTTTTCCCAGCCGGCCGACAAAGCAGGCAATGCGCCGGTTTTCGGGAATGGAATACTGCCTGCGAATCTCCTGGCGCTGCTCCATGGTGATTTTGTCGGGGTTAAAGGCCTCCAGGTCGGCGGAATTGGGAATGAGGTTAAACTCCTTGTTGACGCCAATCCGCTTAAAGTATTCGTCGCCCTTTAAACTGGGGCTGGTCAAAGCGGTGGCGCTGCGGGCGATAAAGCGCTCGTACCGGTGAGAAAACTTGGTGGCAAGGCGCAAAAACATCTTGGGCGCGATATAGTAGATGTACTGGTCGTACATGGTGTGAAGCGTATAGACCAAAGGCTTGTTCAAAATTCTGGCCGCCCGAATGCCGGAAAGCCCGATGCCAAATTCATGGTGAATGTGAATCACGTCGGGGTCAAATTCGGCTATCATCTTCTGGCGTTTCCGGCTGTAGGGAAGCGCCACGCCAAAGCCGTAAAAACGCTTTGATTCCAAAGCGGGGCAGTGCAAAATTCCGTCCTGTATATAATGATGCCGTGCATGCTTGTCGGCAGTCACGACTAAAACCTCGTGCCCAAGTTGTTCCAGACCGTATTTCAGGGTTTTGACATGCGCCATAACGCCATTGATGCTGTTGACATAGGTTTCAGTGAATAACGCAACTCTCATGCTATGCTCCCATTCTTTGTATTGTTAAAAAGTTTATGTGTATTAACTGTACTATATCATATCATACAAAACTTACCACACCGGCGGTCAAAAGTCAAGAAAGTGGTTGATTCGATGCGGTGTGTTTTTTCGCACACTATAATGATATAGAATTTTGCTGCTTTGTCAATCATTGGACTGAGAGAGGATTCGGTTTGCAGCAAAACGGGCAATTCTTGCGGTGAATCGCAAGAAAACCCTATTTGCCATTTGAATCGCAAACCTCCTTCCTGTATAATAGGATTATCAAATGACGGAGGAAAATAGGTTTGAGCACACAATTTTCAGTGAAGCTTTCCAAAATCATTCGCACTCATCACCTAACGCCGGCGTATCTTCCTCGAGACGCAGACGAAATCATTATTACCACCGCCGAAGTAAGCCGCCCCGGTCTGGAGCTGGCAGGCTTTTTGGATTATTTTGACAACCAGCGCATTCAGATTATGGGAAAAACCGAAACGGCTTACTTGGAACGTTTGGACGAAAGCAGGCGGCAGGAATGCCTGGAAGCGTTTTTCGCCAAACAGCCGGTGACGTTGATTATCACCCGAAGCATCCAGCCCACTCCGTTAATGCTAAATCTGGCGGAGAAATACGGCACGGCCCTGCTTTGCAGCGACGAAGTAACCTCCAGCCTGATGGCCGCTATCATATCCACCCTCAACGTGGAGCTGGCTCCCCGGATTACCCGCCACGGGGTATTGGTGGAAGTGTATGGCGCCGGCATCCTGTTGCTGGGGGACAGCGGCGTCGGCAAAAGCGAAACAGCAATGGAGCTGGTCAAGCGGGGACACCGCCTGATTGCCGACGATGCGGTGGAGATTCGCAGGGTTTCCTCCCGGACGCTGGTAGGCTCATCCCCCAAAAACATCCGCCACTTTATGGAGTTGCGGGGCATCGGCATCATCAATGTCCGGCGCCTGTTCGGTATTGGAGCGGTTAAAATCACCGAGCAAATCGACATGGTGATTCAGTTGGAGCAGTGGGACCCCACCAAAATATACGACCGCATGGGCATTGAAAATGAATATACCGAGATCTTGGGCAACAAGGTGCCCATGCTGACCATTCCGGTCAAACCGGGGCGGAATCTGGCCATCATCATCGAGGTGGCGGCCATGAACCAGCGTCAGAAGGAGATGGGCTACAACGCAGCCGCCGAGCTCCTCACCCGCCTGGGTATTGCCGAAGATCTGCCGGAAACCATTTTACACGACGATTGGTCTACGTTTGACTGATATCAGACATTTTAAGAAGCCATTGAAGGAAGGTATTCCATCAAATGATTACCATTATCGCCGATGGCCACACTCATACGGTAGCCACCGATCACGCTTTTTCCACCATTAGTGAGAACACCGCTTATGCCGCCCAACTGGGCCACAAAATTATCTGCTGGACCGAGCATTCCCCCAGAATGCCGGGAGGGCCCAGTCAACTGCTCTTTTCCGAAATCGTCGCCCTGCCCCGCTACATCAACGGGGTGATGGTGATTCGAGGGGCGGAACTGAACATCATCGATTACGAGGGAGGGGTCGACCTCCCCATGGAGCTGGTTAAAAAGCTGGAGTGGGTCATCGCATCCTATCATCGCCCCTGCATTGATCCCGTGGACGTCAAAACCCACACAAAGGGCTGGATCAAAATTGCGGAGAACCCCTATATCCACGTGATAGGCCACTGCGGAGACCCCCACTACGCCTTTGAGCACGGCCCGGTTTTGAAAGCCTTTAAAGAATGCGGGAAGATTGTGGAAATCAATGCCCGCTCTTTTTCCGCAAGGCCCGGCTCCCGGGAAAACTGCATAAAAGTGGCCGAAGAATGTGCCGAGCTTGGAATTCCCATTGTGGTCAATTCCGATGCCCACCACTATCTTTCCATCGGAGACGTGGGAACCGTTCTGACAGCATTGGAGGAAATGAAGTTTCCCGAGGAGCTCATTCTCAACGCCGACTACAACCGATTTTTAGAGACTTTGCGCCGCACCAGCGGTCAGGAATTAAATTGAATGGCCGCGAGTACCTTTATACAAGAAACGGGCAGCCGAATCCACAAGTACATGACGGAGGTTTTATGGATAAGATTGAGCTTCTGGCCGCTTTTCTGGAGGAAAAGGGCGTTGCCTTTGCGCGGGATGTGAAATTAAAGGAACACTGCACCTTCCGCATCGGCGGGGCGGTGGATTTGATGGTAACCCCAACCGACGAAGGGCAAATCAAGGACGCGCTGCAAAAAGCATGGGAACTTTCGGTTCCCACCTTCGTTCTGGGCAGAGGCTCCAACATACTGTGTTCCGACGAAGGCTTTCGCGGTATGGCCATTCATCTGGGCAAGGCCTTTGCCCGGGTATGGCAGGAGGATGAAGTGACCCTTTCCTGTCAAAGCGGCCTTACGTTGTCGGCCCTTTGCGAATATGCGCAGCGGCATGGCCTTACCGGTCTGGAATTTGCCTACGGCATTCCGGGTACCGTGGGGGGCGCAGTGTACATGAACGCCGGAGCTTACGGCGGGGAGATGAAGGATGTTCTTGTTTCCACCCGCCATCTTGTCCGACGGGGTGACCGCTGGGAGGAAGGGGTGTTTACCGGGGAGGAGATGCAGCTTTCCTACCGGCACAGTGCCTATTCCGATACCGATATGGTGATCACCGGGGCCACCGTTCGACTGAAGAAAGGGGACCCCAATCAAATCCGTGCTCAAATGGACGATTACATGAGCCGCCGCCGGAGCAAGCAGCCTCTGGAACTGCCCAGTGCGGGAAGCACCTTTAAGCGTCCCAAGGGGAACTACGCTTCCGCTTTAGTGGACCAATGCGGTTTGAAAGGTCTGCGAGTAGGGGACGCCATGGTGAGCGAAAAGCACGCCGGTTTTGTGGTCAACGTGGGAAACGCCACCTGTGCCGACGTGCTGGAGCTTATCCGGCGGATACAGGAAACGGTGGAGCAAAAAACCGGCTATCGCCTGGAGCCGGAAGTCCGCCTCATCGGCTTTGCGCATAACGGTGTGAGGTGACCGATCGGTTATTCGTTCATAAATTGGTTTTCGTTCATCAGGGGGAGGTTTTATGGAACTGATTATTGTCACAGGCATGTCGGGAGCGGGGAAAAGTCAGGCCATCAACGCCTTGGAGGATATGGGCTATTATTGCGTGGACAACATCCCTCCGCGACTCATCACCAAATTTGCCGAGCTGCCGGTGCAATCGGAGGACAAAATCAGCCGCATCGCCTTGGTGGTGGACGTTCGCAGTCACGAACTGTTTTCCGAATACACCCAATGTCTGGATGAGCTGCAGTCTCAGAGTTTTCCCATCAAAACCCTCTTTTTGGACTGCGATAACGCAACGCTGCTCAACCGCTACAAACAAACTCGCCGCCGCCACCCCCTGCAGGACCAAGCCAACGGTTCCCTGGAACAGGCCATTGTGTTGGAGCGGATTCTTTTGACTGCCGCCAAGGAGCGGGCGGATTTTGTGGTGGACACCTCCCACCTTTCCGCATCCCAGCTTCGGGCCAAGGTGCGGGATATCTTTTTGCGGGATATTCGCCAGTCTATGGTGGTCACCTGCTGCTCTTTCGGATTCAAAAACGGCATCCCCACCGACTGCGACCTGCTCTTTGACGTCCGATGCCTTCCCAACCCCTATTATGTGGACGAATTGAGGGAACAAAGCGGGTTGGACAGTGCCGTGCGCAATTTTGTGCTGAACAGCAAGCAGGCTCAGGGACTGATCCCTAAGCTGTTTGACTTGGTGGACTACCTTATCCCTCTGTATGTGCAGGAGGGGAAAAGCCAACTGGTGATTGGCATCGGCTGTACCGGAGGCCATCACCGTTCGGTGGTGTTTTGCGAGCTTTTAGCGGCTCATCTGACCCAACAGGGAATATCCGTCACCACCAACCACCGGGATATTCAAAAAGCGTTTCACAATTCGTAACGACTGAGAATTCATAAGCCCGCTGGACGGGCTTCTTTTTAAACGACTTCCGTCAGAATGGACAAGTCCGGACCGTTAAGGAACTCCATCATTTACCATAGAAAAATAGAAATAGGTGTATCCTATGTCCTTTGCTCAGGATGTGAAATTGGAACTGATGCAGGCTCGGCCCAAAGCCAAGGCCCTTCGACTGGCCCAAGCCTTCGGGCTGTTTGCTTTTGCCCGCTCGTTTTCTCCCGACGAGGTGAGTCTGCGCAGCGAAAGCATCGAAGTGGCCGAATACTACCGCAACACCTTGCGCCGCCTGGTCCCGCGCAATGCCGAAATCGTGGAAAAGGAATTGTCCTTAGGCGGGAAAAAGATTTTCAGTGTCAGCCTGCCTCGGGCAGAAGATCGAAAAGCCCTCCTGACCCGGCTGAAGGGGGGGCTGGAGGTGTCGCTATCCGAGCGCTTTCCCACTCCGGAAGAGCGGGCGGCCATGCTCAGCGGCGCTTTTCTGGTCTGCGGCAATATGATTAACCCGGAAAAAAGCTATCACCTAGAATTCATTGTCCGGGAGCAGCCTTTGGCGGAGGAGCTGCTGGAACTGCTCAACTCCCACATTGCCGGTGTGGGCCTGACCAGGCGCCGCAATTCCTGGGTAGTCTACTCCAAGGAATGCCTGCAAATTGAAGACTTGCTCACCTTTATGGGCGCCAGCCGGGCCAGCCTTGCCATGATCGAAATTGAAATCATTAAGGACGTGCGGAACAACGCCATGCGCCGCACCAACTGCGAGACGGCTAACATTGATAAAACCGTCAAGGCGGCTTCTTCTCAGGTGGCGGACATCCAGCTGATTCTTGACACCAAAGGGCTGGAATCCCTACCGGAACAGCTCCGGGAAGCCGCCCTGATTCGGTTGGAGTATCCCGAGCTTTCCCTGCGGGAGCTGGCGGGGGCTTTTCCCACCCCCATTTCCCGTTCCGGGGTTCACCACCGTCTGGCCGCTCTAACCAAAATCGCCCAGTCCATTCGGGAAGAGCAAAAGGAGGGCGGGGCATGACCGATTTTGTCCATCTTCATGTCCACTCCGAATACAGCCTGCTGGACGGCGCCTGCAAAATTCCTCTGCTGGTGGCTCGGGCCAAGGAGCAGGGGATGAAAGCGCTGGCCATCACCGACCATGGGGTGATGTACGGCGTCGTGGATTTTTACAAAGAATGCAAAAAGCAGGGCATCAAGCCCATCATTGGCTGCGAGGTGTATGTGGCCCCCCGCTCCCGTTTTGACAAGCAGCACCGCATCGACAATGCCCCTTATCACCTGATTTTGCTGTGCAAAAACAACCAGGGGTACCAAAACCTTATCAAGCTGGTGAGCAAGGGCTTTATCGACGGCTTTTACTCCAAGCCGCGGGTGGACCGGGAGCTGCTGCAGCAGTACCACGAAGGCCTCATTTGCCTGTCCGCCTGCCTTTCGGGGGAGTTGCCCCGGGCGATCTTGGCGGGGGATTATCAGCGGGCCAAGGAAACCGCCCTCTGGTACCGGGACCTCTTTGGAGAGGGCAACTACTACATCGAAATTCAGGACCACGATATTCCCGAGCAGAGAACGGTGCTGCCCCAGCTGGAGCGGCTTTCCCGAGAGACGGGGATTCCTCTGGTGGCCACCAACGACGTTCACTACATCCGCCAGGAAGACCACCGGATGCAAAACGTTCTGGTCTGCATCCAGACCAACCGGACGGTGCAGGAAGGCAGCGATTTGGAATTCTCCACTCAGGAATTCTACTTAAAAAGCGGGGAAGAAATGGCGCGAATATTGGGGCGGTATGAGGGCGCCATAGAAAACACCGTCAAAATTGCCGACCAGTGCAACATGGAGTTTGTGTTTGGCCAGACCAAGCTGCCCTATTATAAAGCCCCCAACGGACAGGAAAACAAAGCCTTTTTCCGCAAACTCTGCTACGAGGGATTGAAGCGGCGTTACGGGGAAAACCCCGCCCCCGCGGTGGTGGAGCGGTTGGAATACGAGCTCGGCGTCATTGAAAAGATGGGGTATGTGGACTACTTCCTCATCGTCTGGGACTTTATCAACTACGCCAAAAGCAGAGGAATCCCCGTAGGGCCTGGAAGAGGTTCGGGTGCGGGAAGCCTTGCCGCCTACTGCTCGGGGATTACCGGCATCGACCCCATCCGGTACGGGTTGCTTTTCGAGCGGTTCCTTAACCCCGAGCGCATCTCCATGCCCGACTTTGACATCGACTTCTGCTACGAGCGCCGGCAGGAGGTCATCGATTACGTGGTGGCAAAGTACGGGGAAGAGCATGTGGCCCAGATTATCACCTTCGGCACCATGGCGGCCCGGGGCTCCATTCGAGACGTGGGCCGCGCACTGGGGATGAGCTATGCCCAGGTGGACGCCATCGCCAAAACCATTCCCTTTGAGCTGGGCATGACCATTCAAAAGGCGCTGGAGGTTTCTCCGGAATTCCGCGCCCTGTATGAGGCCAACGCGGAAAACCGGGAACTGATCGATATGGCCCGGCAGATTGAGGGAATGGCCCGCCACGCCTCCACCCATGCCGCCGGAGTGGTGATTACCCGGGAGCCTGCCGACGAATACGTTCCTCTGCAAAAGACCGATTCTTCCATCGTCACCCAATTCCCCATGGGAACCTTGGAAGAGCTGGGGCTTTTAAAAATGGATTTTTTGGGGCTCCGCACCCTGACGGTCATCAGCGACGCCCAAAAGATGATCCGGCGCACCAACCCGGATTTTGACATCAATTCCATTCCTTTGGACGACCCTGCGGTCTTTCAGATGTTCGCCAAGGGTCAGATGAACGGTGTGTTCCAGTTTGAAAGCCAGGGAATGAAAAACGTCCTGGTCCAGTTGGGCCCCCAAGATATGGAAGACCTCATCGCCGTCATCTCCCTTTACCGGCCGGGCCCCATGGATTCCATCCCCCGGTACATCCAAAACCGGCACAACCCTGCTCTGATTACCTACAAGCACCCCAAACTGGAGCCCATCCTCAAAGTGACTTACGGCTGCATTGTCTATCAGGAACAGGTGAT
>JAKPGH010000293.1 GCA_029550985.1 Bacillota bacterium | reverse complement strand
CGATTATCAACGCCTCCAAAGGGTTGATTTTGCGAAATGGCAGGGCTCTGATTTTACAGCGCTCTCAGTACGACAACGCCTTCGCCGGCACCTGGGAATTTCCCGGCGGGAAGCTGGAGTTCGGCGAACGGCTGGAAGACTGCCTGCGCCGTGAAATTAGGGAGGAAACCGGCCTGGAGGTGGAAATCGAACGGCTGCTGTACACCAATACCTTTCTCACCCACCCCTGGCGGCAGGTGGTGGTGGTCACCTACCTCTGCCGGGCGGAGGAGGGGGAGGTGCTCCTTTCCAAAGAGCACACCGGGTACCGTTGGGCCACCGGGCGGGAGCTTCGGGAACGTCTGCCCCAAAAGGTTTTGCAGGAACTGCAGCAAAAGGGCGTCTTTGACCTGCTGGAGGAGTAGCCTCGTCGGGATGATTTGGCGCCACAACAAAAAAGCCTGAGGATGTGAAATATCCTCAGGCTTTCTCTGTTATAGGGATAAAACGGCTTTACAGGTTGATGCTCCGCGCATGCCTTTTGATGGCTTCAAAAGTGGACTGGCTGATGACGTGTTCAATTTTGCAGGCATCCGCCAACGCCGTTTCCTGGTCCACGCCAAGGCGGACAAAGAACTTTGCCAGCAGCGTGTGGCGCTCGTAGGTTTGCTCGGCAACCTGGCGGCCGCTGGCGGTCAAAGACAAAAAGCCGTCCTCGTCCACGGTGATATAGCCGTTCTTTTTCAGCAGGCCCTCCGCCCGGCTGACGCTGGGTTTGCTGTATCCCATATAGTCGGCCACGTCAATGGCCCGAACCGTCGGCATCTTGTTGGATAAAATATATATGGTTTCGAGGTACATCTCCCCGGATTCCTGTAAAGCCATGGCAACCTCCCAATGCGAATCTGTTGTGCCGTGATAAACCGGGATGCAACCCGATTTTACCTTATCATAGCATGATAACGGGATAAAAACAAGTTTTTAGTATTGACAAACAAACCGCAATCCGGTAATATTATACATGGTTAGCAGATGCTAACTATACGTCGCCAAAGTGTTAGCCGCCACTAACAAATATGAAAATAAGGAAGGATGTGCCGTGATGCCGTTAACCGTTGCCAATATAGGCGAAGAGAACATCATCAAAAAAGTCGGAGGAAAACCGGAAGTGAAAAAGCATCTGGAAGCTCTCGGCTTTGTGGCCGGAGGGAATATCACGGTCATTTCCACTTTGGGGGGCAACTTGATTGTCAACGTCAAGGAGTCCCGGGTGGCAATCAGCAAAGAAATGGCGCAAAAAATTATAGTATAGTGTGCATCTGCGCATGCTCTCTTGTGTTTGATACGCGAGGCTGCAATAACGAGGAGGATGGATGGAATGAAAACGCTCAAGCAGGCTATGATTGGGGAAACGGTCAAAGTCAAGAAACTCCACGGGGAGGGAGCGGTCAAACGTCGGATTATGGATATGGGCATCACCAAAGGGGTGGATGTGTCTATCCGCAAGGTGGCTCCTCTGGGCGACCCTCTGGAAGTGACAGTGCGCGGTTACGAGCTTTCCATTCGCAAGGCCGACGCCGATATGATCGAAATCGAATGACTGCACAGGAAGTATCCCGTTTATCACAGACAGCATCCAGGTTTGCGGGGTACGGTTAGCAAATGCTAACTTAACCTAGAAAGAGAGGTATTGAGGATGAACGTGCGCATTGCCCTTGCAGGCAACCCCAACAGCGGAAAAACCACCTTGTTCAACGCCCTCACCGGCTCCAACCAGTTCGTGGGCAACTGGCCGGGAGTGACGGTGGAGAAAAAAGAGGGTAAGCTGAAAAAACACAACAACGTCACCATCACCGACCTGCCCGGCATCTATTCTCTTTCCCCCTATACGCTGGAGGAAGTGGTGGCCCGAAACTACCTGATTGGGGAGCGGCCCGACGCCATCCTCAACATCGTGGACGGCACCAACCTGGAGCGGAACCTGTACCTCACCACCCAGCTGATGGAACTGGGGATTCCGGTGGTAATCGCCATCAACATGATGGACATTGTGGAGAAGAACGGGGACAAAATCGATATCCAGGAGCTTTCCCGCCAGTTGGGCTGCCCCGTGGTCAAAATTTCCGCCCTGAAAGGCACCGGAATCCAGGAGGCGGCACAGGCGGCGTTGCAGGCGGCTCAAAAAGGCAAACCGGTTCCGGCCCACACCTTCTCCGGCACGGTGGAGCACGCCCTCGCCCACATCGAGGAAGCCGCCGTCCACCACCTGCCCGCCGAGCAGCAGCGCTGGTATGCCATTAAGATTTTCGAGCGGGACCAAAAGGTGCTGGAGCAGCTTCGCCTGTCCGAAGACGTTCTGGCCCACCTGGAAGAGGACATCCGGGCGGTGGAAGCCGAGCTGGACGACGACTCCGAAAGCATCATTACCAACGAGCGGTATGTCTATATCTCCTCCCTCCTCAAAAGCTGCTACCGGAAAAAGAACGCCGGCAAGCTGTCCACCTCCGACAAAATCGACAAAGTGGTGACCAACCGGTTTGCGGCGCTGCCCATCTTCGCCGTCATCATGTTCCTGGTGTACTACCTTTCCATTTCCACGGTGGGCACCTGGGCCACCGACTGGGTCAACGACGGCGTGTTTGGAGAAGGGTTCCATCTCTTTGGCATCGGCTCCGGCGAGTACGAGGCAGCGGCGGAGGAATACGCTGTCCCCGGCGCCATGGTGGAGGCCTTTGAAGCCGCCGCCGAAGAAGCGGGTCTTGTGCCGGAAGAGGCTCGGGATTTGACCGCCACCGCCCACCTGTACGACGACGAGGGGGAAATGGTGGACACCTTCCAGGTCGGTTACGCCGATTACCTGGAAGCCTCCGCCCTGGAGGAACCGGACCCCGCCGACTACGGCGTCTGGATTCCCAGTATCCCTGCGGCGGTGGGGGGCTGGATGGAGCAGGCCGGCACCGCTGATTGGCTCCAGGGCTTAATCTTGGACGGCATCATCGGTGGCGTCGGCGCAGTCCTCGGCTTTGTGCCCCAGATGCTGGTGCTGTTCTTCCTCCTGGCCTTTTTGGAAGCCTGCGGCTACATGGCCCGCATCGCCTTCATTATGGACCGCATCTTCCGGCGGTTTGGGCTGTCGGGCAAATCCTTTATCCCCATGCTCATCGGCACCGGATGCGGCGTGCCCGGCATTATGGCCTCCCGCACCATTGAAAACGAGCGGGATCGCCGCATGACCATCATCACCACCACCTTTATTCCCTGCGGCGCCAAACTGCCCATCATCGCCCTGATAGCGGGGGCCTTGTTTGGCAAAGCCTGGTGGGTGGCCCCCAGCGCCTACTTCATCGGCATTGCCGCCATTGTGGTGTCCGGCATTATCCTCAAAAAGACCACCCTCTTTGCCGGGGAGCCTGCTCCCTTTGTGATGGAGCTGCCCCCTTATCACTGGCCCACCGCGGGCAACCTTCTGCGCTCCATGTGGGAGCGGGGCTGGTCCTTTATCAAAAAGGCCGGCACCGTCATCCTCCTTTCCGCCATGGTCCTCTGGTTCCTCATGAATTTCGGCTTGGAGGGCGGCTCCTTCGGCATGGTGGAGGATTTGAACAACTCGGTTCTCGCCGCCCTGGGAAACGCCATCGCCTGGGTCTTTACTCCCCTGGGCTTTGGAAACTGGCAGAGCGCCGTGGCCTCCATTACCGGGCTCATTGCCAAGGAAAACGTGGTCAGCACCTTTGGCGTCCTCTATGGCGGCTTGGAAGAGGTGGCGGAGAACGGCTGGCAAATCTGGGAAAACATG
>JAKPGH010000290.1 GCA_029550985.1 Bacillota bacterium | reverse complement strand
CAGCTCCACATAGCGAGCCACCGAAAAGCTCTCCTCCGGACTGAGAATCCCAAAGAGATGGTGGGGGATTCCTTGCTGTTCTTCCGGAGTGGGGGCAGCGGTGCCAATCTCCATGCCCCGGTACACCTGCATGGAGTCGGCGCAGACAATTTCTCCATCCAGAGCTTTGGCCAAATCCACCGCCAGCCGGGTTTTTCCCGAGGCGGTGGGGCCGCCCACCACCAACAAAGGCTTGTTATCCGCCTGATTCAACCGTTAGCCCTGCCTTCCAAACATCTTCTCAATCTCATCGCCGGTCAGGACCACCTGCACCGGCCTGCCATGAGGGCAGTGGGTAATCTGCGGGTTTTCCGCCAGCTTGTCCACGATGGCAGCCAGCTCGGGAAGAGAATTTTTATCCCGCGCCCGAACTGCCGCCTTACAGGCTATGTTGTAATAGAGTTTGTCCAACGCTTCGGGGGTAATATCCTGCCGCCCCGTCATCAGCTTGCCGGCTATATCCCCCAGCAAAAGGGCGATGTCCCGCTCCCCCATTTCCAGAGGGACTTCCCGCACCAACACGCTGCCTCCGCCAAAATCCTCAATCAAAAATCCCAATGCCTCCACCTGTTTGGTATGCTCCAGCAAAGCGGCGGCCTCGTCCCGGGAAAGCTCCAGGTGGAGAGGTGTCAACAATACCTGCCGGTTTCCGTAGGCAATTTCGGTTTTCAGCTTTTCGTAAAGGAGCCGCTCGTGGGCGGCATGCTTGTCCACCAGCACCAAATCTCCCTGCCGTTCCAGCAGGATATAGGTGCCGTTGAGCTCCCCAATCAGCCGCAGGGGAGCTGTTTGCTTCTCCAAGGCCGTCTGCTCGGGAATTGCTTCGTCTACGGGTGCTGGGGAATCCGCCTCTGCAGAAACAGTGGCATTTTCCCCAGCATTTTTTGCGACTTCCCTGATTGTACTATAGGTATCGGGCGATTTTGCCTCGAAGAAAGGCGAACCGGGCTTCTCTTTCCGCGGATGGGCGGGGTTTCTCTCCCACTCCTCCACATAGATGTCCGGGCTGGGCGAATGAAGCGACAGGGTGGAATGAAAGAAGCTGTCGCTTTTCTCCTGCCTGGTATCGACGGGGCGTTCCAGTGGGATGGAAGGAACCTTTGCGGGCGATGCCGGCCGCTGTTTGGCCGCAAACTGCTGGCGAAATTCGGCCGCCGTCATCCTCTCTTGAGGTAAAGAGGGGGAAAGAGCGGGCGCTATGGGCTGGGGCTCGATAACGGCCTTTTGCAGGGGAATTAGGTTGGAGCTTGCCGTCAAAGCGGTTTTGACCGCAAAGTAGATGCATTGAAACACCGGGCGCTCGTTGACAAATCGGACTTCGATTTTGGCGGGGTGGACATTGACGTCCACCAAACCGGGGGAAATTTCAATCTGCAACACGCAGCCGGGGTATTTTCCATGGCCGATGAGGGTTTTAAAGGCTTCCTCCAAAGCTGCTGCGGCGGTGCGGCTGCGAACATATCGCCCGTTGAGGAAAAAGTTTTGATAGGCGCGGCTGGGACGCCCCGCCGAAGGAGCGGTGACATAGCCGGTGACCTTAACGCCCTCGTTCGGCAGCTCATGGCTGACGGGAAGCATCTCGGCGGCAAACTCCTTGCCGTAGATGGCCTGAATCACCGGCAACAGTTCGTTTCCGCCGGAAGTTTGCAGGCGAACCTTGCCGTCCCGCACAAATCGAAAGCTAATCTCGGGGTGGGAAAGGGCGCATTTGTCCACCACCAGGGCGACGGCGTTGCCCTCCCCCACATCCTTTTTGAGGAACTTCATCCGGGCGGGGGTGTTGTAAAAGACGTCCCGCACCGTGATGATGGTGCCCACCGGGCAGCCTGCCGGCTCGAGGGAAAGCTCCTGCCCGCCCTCGATGCGGTAAAGGGTCCCCTCCTCTTCTTCCTCGGTTTTGGACAGAAGCTCCACCCGGCTCATGGCGGCAATGGAGGCCAAAGCCTCTCCCCGAAAGCCCAGGGTTAAAATGGCTTCCAAATCCGATTGAGTTCTTACCTTGCTGGTGGCATGGCGCAAAAAAGCGGTGGGAATCTCCTCTCGGGGGATGCCGCTGCCGTTGTCCCTCACTCGCAGCAGGGAGATGCCGCCGTTTTCAATTTCCACCGTAATGGCGGTGGCTCCGGCATCAATGGCGTTTTCAATCAGCTCCTTGGCAATGGAAGCGGGGCGCTCCACCACTTCGCCGGCGGCGATCAGTTCGGCGACAGCCTTGTCCAGAACCTGAATCTTACCCAAAGAGAACCCTCCTTTCCACCAACCAAGAAAAGCAAAAAATCCTGACAAATCCTGTCACAGTATAGCAAATAGCGGCGGACACCGTCAAGTATGGGAACATTTTGCGAACGGGACTAAACCCCAAAACAGCCTCATACATATGTAGTAACATCACAGCCGAACAGCGGCGAATAGGAGTGGAAAGTATGAACACCAATCATTCATCTGGCGTCTCCTATCCTCTCCCTGAAAAACTGCCCAGAAATATTCGCTGGGCGCGGATTCTTTTAAATATCTACAGCGGGAAAGACTCGGAGCTGACTTCCTTCCACCAGTACTTCTACCACCATCTCATGGCAAAGTCCACCATGCCCGACATTGCCGAAAATCTGCTGTTTTTCGCCCATCAGCAATTGGAACACCTGAACTTGTTGGGCGCCACCCTCAACCTGCTGGGACTGCGGCCCAGCTACACCTTTTACCAGGGCACCCGGCGGCTTCGCTGGACTTCGGGATTTGTCCAATACGGGCGCAACCTGAGGGAGATGATCGAGCTGGATCTGGCGGGAGAGCGCCGACTCATTGAATGCTACGAACACGCCATCCGCTTAATTTCCGACGAGCAGATTCAAAAAATGTTGTACCGTATCGTTGACGATGAGAAAAAGCACATCAACACCCTCACCAGCCTGCGGGACAGTCTGTAGCGATGGCTGGCAAACGATATTTTATGGGTCCGCTGGTGCTGACGATTGCGGTTGCCATAGGCACCGGCGTCGGCTGCTCCCGATTGGTTTGGGAGTACGCCGGCTGGTACGGATATTACTCTCTGCCTCCCATGGCGGCGCCCTTTTGGCTCATGGTTCTTTGCTATGGTCTGTTTTGGGGGCTGCTGGGAATCGCCGCCGGCATGGCGCTGGCTGTTCCCCTTCCTCCGTGGGAAATTGCGACCATCCTGCGGCTGTACTTCCTCTGCCTCATCTTGAGTCTCGCCATCCCCGTTTGCCTGTTGCGGTGGGAACTGCCCCTCATTTCCTTTGTGCTGGCGGTGCTGCTCCTCCCGCTGTGCTGCCTTTTGATTTCCGCAGCCGCTCGGGCCCTCCGGCTGGCCGGATTGCTTTTGCTGCCCCTGTTTGTATTTTCAACCTACCAGGCCTATTTATTGCTGGGCATCTACCTTTTAAATTAGTTCGTGAAATGACAAGGAGACCGCGTCATCATGGGATGGCGGTCTCTTTTTTCTGTTTGGTTATTGGTACCCCTCTGCCCAGACAGGTTCCCCTGTTCGCAGGGAGACCGGCAGATTCAACACCCGCTGATTTCTGCTGCCCCGAAAGCGCAGGGTCAAATCCCGCTGGCTTTGGTCGTAGCGGCCGTCTATCAGAAGGTCAATGAGCTCCAGCAAAGCGGCGAGGTTTGCATCCTTCTTTTTTATCTGCATTAGCTCTTCAAAGGTATAGCCGGTATAACAAACCACGTCTTTTCCCGCCCGCTTGACTTCCCGCACCAAAGGCAGCAGTTCTTCCGCCCGGCAGAGCGGCTCGCCACCCGATAGCGTAATTCCCCGAAGAAGGGGATTCTTTTCCAGTTCCTCTAAAATAACGGCAACATCACAATCGTACCCGCCTGCAAAGTCGTGGGTTTCCGGGTTGTGGCAGCCGGGACAGTGGTGAGGGCAGCCCTGGGTAAAAATGGTCAGGCGCAGTCCCGGACCGTCCACCACGCTTTGCTTGACAATTCCTGCAATTCGTATCGTTCCCACTTGGCACTTCCTCCACTGTAAACCGAAAAGGGTTCTGCACTTGGCAGCACGCGTCCACCTCAATTTCAGGGCGGACGCGTGCTGTTCTCCACACTTATTTCGATGCCGGAACCGTAATGCTGTGTTTGACGCGGTCTCTCTCCTCCGCCCGCTTGGCGTTGTTGAAGCGGTCCAAGGTTCCCACCAGATAACCGGTGATGCGGCGAATCCGCTCAAACTTGGGCCCGCCATCCTGCTCGGTCCGCCCGCAGCGGGGACATTCGTTTTCAATGATGCCGTTATAACCGCAGACAGGGTCCCGGTCCACCGGATGGTTGATGGAGCCGTAGCCAATTCCGCTTTCCTTCATAAAGCGAACAATGCTTTCAAAGGCCTCCAGGTTGTGGCAGGGGTCCCCGTCCAGCTCCACATAGGTGATGTGGCCGCCGTTGGTCAGGTTGTGATAAGGCGCTTCAATGCGAATCTTATCAAATGCGTTGATTTCGTAATAAACCGGAATGTGGAAGGAGTTGGTGTAATACTCCCGGTCGGTGACGCCGGGAATCACACCGAATTTTTCCCGGTCAATCCGGACGAAGCGGCCGGAAAGCCCCTCGGCCGGAGTGGCAATCAGGGAGAAGTTAAAGCCGGTTTCCCTGGCCTTCTGGTCCACTTTTGCCCGCATAAAGCCAATGATGTCCAGCCCTAAGTTTTGGGCTTCCTGGCTTTGCCCGTGGTGCCGTCCGATAAGGGCCACCAGCGCTTCGGCAAGGCCAATAAAGCCAACCGTCAAGGTACCGTGCTTGAGCACCTCTCCGACAGTGTCGTTGGGACCCAGCTTTTCGCTGTCCAGCCAGATGCCCTGCCCCATCAGGAAGGGGAAGTTTCGCACCTTTTTCTGCGCCACAATGCGATAGCGGTCCATCAGCTGGTCAAAGACCAGATTCAGCTTCCGCTCCAGTTGTTCAAAGAAAAAGTCCACATTGCCGTTGGCTAAAATGGCGATGCGGGGCAGATTGATGGAAGTAAAGCTCAAATTGCCCCGCCCGGAGGTGGTTTGACGCGAGGGGTCATAGACATTAGCAATCACCCGGGTCCGGCAGCCCATGTAGGCCACCTCGGTTTCGGGGTTGCCTTCCTGATAAAAAGCGGCATTGAAGGGGGCGTCCAAAAAGCTGAAGTTGGGAAACAGCCGCTTGGCGCTCACCTTACAGGCCAGTTGGAACAAATCGTAGTTGGGGTCGTCGACGTTGTAGTTGACGCCTTCCTTTACCTTAAAAATGTGGATGGGAAAGATGGGCGTCTCGCCGTTGCCCAGTCCCGCGTAGGTCGCTTCCAGGACGCAGCGGGTCACCAGCCGCCCTTCGGGAGAGGTGTCGGTTCCATAGTTGAGAGAGGAAAAGGGAATCTGCGCCCCCGCCCGGGAATGCATGGTATTCAAGTTGTGGACCAAAGCCTCCATGGCCTGATAGGTGGCTCGCTCCACCTCCGCCTTGGCATACTTGCGGGCAAAGTTGGTGAGTTGAGCAGCATCCATCTCAAGGTTGAGGGCGTCCAACATGGGAGCGATGGCGTCAGCAAAGCCGTTGTCGTCCGCCAAAACCGGTTTGAGCCCGAATTCGGCCTCCACCGTTTCCACCAGCCCTTTGGCCAGGGTGTCCGCGTTTTCCTGGCCGGCAAAGACCATGGCTTTTTCCAGATTTTTGATGTAAAACTTCCGGTAGGTTTTGGCGACGCCTTTTGCCATGTAATAATCGAAGTTGGGAATGGACTGCCCGCCGTGCTGGTCGTTCTGGTTGGATTGTATGGCAATACAGGCAAGAGCTGCATAGCTGGCGATATCCTGAGGTTCTCGAATGAACCCGTTCCCGGTGGAAAAACCGTGATCGAACAGCTTATCCAGGTTAATCTGGCAGCAGGTAGTGGTGAGAGTGAGGAAGTCCAGGTCGTGGATGTGGATATCCCCTTCCAAGTGGGCCTTGGAATAAGCAGGATCCAGAATAAACATGTGGTAAAACTGCTTGGCCCCTTCGGAGCCGTACTTGAGCATGGTGCCCATGGCGGTGTCGCTGTCGATGTTGGCGTTTTCCCGCTTAATGTCGTTTTCCGCCGCCGCCTTAAAGGTCAAGTCTTCATAGACCTTCATCAGCTTGGTGTTCATTTCCCGCACCCTGGTGCGCTGTGCTCGGTAGAGAATGTATTCCTTGGCGGTGCGGGCATGACCGTTTTCGATCAGCACCTTTTCCACTGCATCCTGAATCATTTCCACGGTGGGCGGTTCATCCCCCAAATGGTCAATGAGATATTCCTCCACCTGCAGAGCCAATTTCTTCGCCATTTCTCGGTTGGTTCCCCCCAGAGATCTGGCGGCAGCAAAAATAGCGTCAGCAATTTTTTGGCGGTCATACATCGCTGTGCGCCCGTCTCGCTTGATGATGGTTGTAATCATGTCTTTCCTCCGTAATAGCCCTTGTTATAGCCCTTTAGTGCAACATCCTGTAAAAAAAAAAGAGCCACACACAATATCTTGCGGTCGTCTCATTTATTGTACCTCTGCCCTCCGGCTTTGTCAATATCTTCTAGCGGGGAATCCTGTAGAAATAAAATCCCATTTTTCTCCATAACATACAATATCAGGAAAGATTCCCATGAAGGAAAGTCTTTCCTGATACGCTTTAAAACGCCTTTTCCCAATACGCCAGCGGGGACAAAGCGGGGTATTGGGCGTAATCACTGCGATAGATTTCTTCAACGGTTTTGCCGTCCACAAGGCTCTGACTGCCCTGGAGGAGATGGCTGTCCAGGAGCAAATTTTGCCCTATGGGGTCGTCCCAGGTGCAGTCCACCAGGTACCATTCCCCTTCCAACTCCACATAGTTCCAACTGTGGCTTTCCCCGTTAGCCACTCCATACACCGTGTAACAGGGAATTCCCGCCCGGGCGCAAAGCAGTTTAAAGGCTTTGGAATACCCTTCGCAAACCGCTCGCCCCTCCAAAAAGACCCCGTTGATATTAAAGCCGTACTCGTTTCCCTGCATTTCTCCCGGTTCCGCCATCAATTCGGCGGCATAGGCGGTGTTTTGGATAATCC
>JAKPGH010000285.1 GCA_029550985.1 Bacillota bacterium | reverse complement strand
CTGCAAGGGACTGGAGTTTATGGGAATTGTCCTGGACAAAACCGCCAACGCCGAATGTGGCGGCAAGGAATGCCTGATTTCCGCGCCGAACAGCAGGGTGCAGGTCTGGGTTATCCCCACCAACGAGGAGCTGCTCATCGCCCGGGACACCAAGGAAGTCGCCACCCTGTAACCATCGGATGGGCACGGTAAGGTGCTGATAAGTTATGCCGGCACCTTTCCGATGCTTTAATAGTGTAAATAAAATCCCCGGTATTGCCGGGGATTTTATTATCTTCTGGCGAAAATCTCTTCATTTCCCGCATGCTCGCCTTGCAGGCATAAAAAATCCCCGTCTTGCGACGGGGATTTTTTTGTATGAATTAGAAGTGGCTGCGCACTTTGTAGCTGGTGTGAAGGGCTTGGTGAGCCTTCTCGCTGCCGGGATGGTCGAACCACTCGTCGTAAAGCATCTTGACCATGGGGTTTTCGTGGGATTTGCGCAGCTTGTCGTTCTTGTCCTGATTGTACAGAACAGAGGCGCGCAGGCTCCGCAGGTCGACAAAGTTGCGGACATGGGCCGGCTGCACCGGCTGGCCGCCGCCGTTGATGCATCCGCCGGGGCAAGCCATAATTTCCACAAAGTGGTACTTCTTCTCGCCGCTTTTAATCTTCTTGAGGAGCCGGTCGGCATTGCCCAATCCGGAAGCGACGGCCACATTGATTTCATAATCGCCGACCTTGTAGGTGGCTTCCTTGATGCCTTCCATACCCCGAACTTCCACAAAGTCCACGGGAGCGGAGTCGTCGTTTCCGGTCAGCCAGTAGGCGGCGGTGCGCAGGGCGGCTTCCATGACGCCGCCGGTGGCGCCAAAGATGGTGCCGGCACCGGTGCTCTCGCCCAGAGGATCGTCGAAGTCCTCGTCGGGCAGGTTGACGAAGTCCAAGCCGGCCCGCTTGATCATCCGGGAAATTTCCCGAGTGGTGAGGGCCACGTCGCAGTCGGGAACGCCGGCGGCGTTTTCGTCCTCGCGGTTTACCTCGAACTTCTTGGCGGTGCAGGGCATGACGCCGACCACAAAGATGTCCTTGGGATCTAGGTTGTGCTTATGGGCGTACCAGGTCTTGGCAATAGCTCCGAACATCTGCTGCGGGCTCTTGCAGGTGGAGAGGTTGGGAATGAATTCGGGATAGTAGTGCTCGCAGAACTTGACCCAGCCGGGAGAGCAGGAGGTGATCAGAGGCAGGGTGCCGCCGTTCTTAATCCGCTCCAGCAGCTCGTGGGCTTCTTCCATGATGGTCATGTCGGCGGCAAAGTCGGTGTCGTAGACGCCGTCAAAGCCGAGGCGGCGCAGGGCGGCCACCATTTTGCCGGTGGCGTCGGTTCCGACAGGCATGCCAAAAGCTTCGCCGATGGTGGCGCGGATGGAAGGAGCGGTCTGAACGATGACGTGCTTCTTGGGATCGTTGAGGGCATCCCAAACCTTTTGGGTCTGGTCCTTTTCGTAGATGGCGCCGGTGGGGCAAACCACGATGCACTGTCCGCAGGAAACGCAGGCCACTTCGTCCAGGTTTTGATCATAGGCGCAGCCGATGTGGGTGTTGAAGCCGCGCTCGTTGGGACCGATGACGCCTACCTTCTGCAAGCGGGAGCAGGCGGCCACGCAGCGGCGGCAAAGGATGCACTTGTTGTTGTTCCGCACCATGTGCATGGCGGAATCGTCAAACTCGTATTCGGGATTGCTTCCGTCGTATACTTCCTCGTCGTCCACGCCGAACAGCCAGCACAGGCGCTGCAGTTCGCAGTTGCCGCTGCGGATGCAGCTCAGGCAGTGGCGCTGGTGGGTGGAGAGAATCAGTTCCAGGGTCATGCGGCGAGCCTTTTGAACCTTCTCGGTGTTGGTCCAAATTTCCATACCCTCGGCCACAGGATAGGTGCAGGCGGCCACCAGGGTGCGGGCTCCTTTTACCTCTACGACGCAGATGCGGCAGGCGCCGATCTGGTTGATTTCTTTTAAGTAGCAAAGAGTGGGAATTTCGATGTTGGCGGTGCGGGCAGCTTCCAGGATGGTCATTTCCTTCGGCACCGTCAAGGACATCCCGTTAATCTTGATATTTACCATAACAGGTTATTCCTCCTATTCCTTTACAATTGCGCCGAAGCGGCATTTTTCCATGCACGCGCCGCACTTGATGCACTTGTCGTGATTGATGGTGTGCGGATTTTTGACGGTGCCCGTAATGGCGCCCACCGGGCATACTCGAGAGCAGAGGGTGCAGCCTGCGCACTTCTCGGGGAGAATGGTGTAGCGGAGCAGGCTCTTGCAGACCTTGGCGGGGCAGGTCTTTTGATAGATATGGGCCTCGTATTCATCCCGGAAGTAGCGGATGGTGGAAAGCACCGGGTTGGGAGCGGTCTGGCCCAATCCGCACAGGGCGTTTTCTTTGATGTAGTAGCACAGCTCTTCCATCTTTTCGATGTCGCCGGGCTTGCCTTTGCCCTCGACGATCCGGTCCAGCATCTCCAGCAGGCGCTTGGTGCCGATCCGGCAGGGAGTGCACTTGCCGCAGCTTTCGTCTACCGTGAATTCCAGGAAGAACCGGGCGATATCCACCATGCAGCTGTCCTCGTCCATAACGATGAGACCGCCGGAACCCATCATGGAGCCGATGGCGGACAGGTTCTCGTAGTCGATGGGAACATCCAGATGCTTGGCGGGAATGCAGCCGCCGGAAGGACCGCCGGTTTGGGCAGCCTTAAACTTCTTGCCGTTGGGAATGCCGCCGCCGATTTCCTCCACGATTTCCCGCAGGGTGGTGCCCATGGGCACTTCCACCAGACCGGTGTTGGTGATCTTTCCGCCCAGGGCAAACACCTTGGTGCCGGGGGATTTTTCGGTACCGATGTTTCTGAACCAGTCGGCGCCCAACAGAATAATCCGAGGAATGTTGGCGTAGGTTTCCACGTTGTTGAGAACGGTGGGCTTGCCGAACAGACCTTTGACCGCCGGGAACGGAGGACGAGGTCTGGGCTCGCCGCGGTTGCCCTCGACGGAGGTCATCAGGGCCGTTTCCTCACCGCAAACGAAGGCGCCGGCGCCCAGGCGAAGCTCCACGTCGAAGGAGAAGTCGGTGCCAAAGATGTTGTTGCCCAGCAGGCCCAGTTCTCTTGCCTGCTTGATGGCAATTTCCAGGCGGTGTACGGCGATGGGGTACTCGGCGCGGACGTAGATGAAGCCCTTGTCGGCGCCGATGGCATAACCGGCAATGGCCATGGCCTCCAGGACGGCATGGGGGTCGCCTTCCAGCACCGAGCGGTCCATAAAGGCGCCGGGGTCGCCTTCGTCGGCGTTGCAGCAGACGTATTTCTGTCCCTTAGGCTGTGCGGCCGCAAAGGCCCACTTGGTACCGGTGGGGAAACCTGCGCCGCCGCGGCCCCGCAGGCCGGAAGCCTTGATTTCCTCAATGACCTGTTCGGGGGTCATCTGGGTCAACACTTTGCCCAAAGCCTGATAGCCGTCGTAAGCTATGTACTCGTTAATATTTTCAGGGTCGATGACGCCGCAGTTGCGCAGCGCAACACGCATTTGTTTCTTATAGAAGCCGGTGTCGTCCAGAGAGGCGACTTCGCCGCTGGGCTTGACCGTCTCATCGTAAACCAGGCGGGTGACGATGCGGCCCTTGAGGAGGTGCTCCTCCACAATTTCGGGAATATCGTCTACCTGGACGCGAGAGTAAAAGGTGCCTTCGGGATACACAATCATGATGGGACCCAAAGCGCACAGGCCAAAGCATCCGGTTCGAACCACTTTGACCTCTTCGCTCAGGCCGGATTTTTCCAGTTGCTCGTTCAAAGCTTGAATGATGGCCGGACTGTTGGAAGATGTGCATCCGGTTCCGCCACAGACCAGAATATGGGATCTTACCATCGGTTAACTCTCCTCCTCTTTACTTTCTGGCCTGGCCAATGGTGTATTCCTGCACCACTTCGCCGCCAATCAAATGCTTGTGCACCACGCGGATGGCCTTTTCAGGGGTCATTTTGACATAAGTCACTTTTTCCTTGCCAGGCTCGAACACTTCCACCACCGGCTCGTACTGGCAGATGCCAATGCAGCCGGTCTGTCCAACCTGAACATCCAGTTTTTCCTTCGCGATTTCGTCTACCAATGCCTGCAGCACCGGCCGGGCTCCGGCGGCAATACCGCAGGTAGCCATGCCCACAACCACACGGGTTCCTTCGAACTTGTCGTTGCGGATTCCCATTCCCTGTCTGGCTTTCTCGCGAATCGCCATCAGTTCTTCCAGAGACTTCATTTGCTTACCTCCTATAATAAGTCTGATTGCTGGAAGGCAAAGCCAAGCTGGCGTGCCTGTCCAGTCCACCCCTTCAAAGTAATGCCATGTATGTTTGTGAATTGCTAAACGCCATTGTTAAAAATAAAACCCACTCTGGCAAACCAACTGCGGTTGCGCCAATGCGGCCTTATTGGTGTGTCCCTGTGTCGGCCAGAATTTCCGCCTCTCCCTCAGCCAGATAATCTTTCAGCCAAGCGACCACCTGAGAGTCGTTTAAAGGGACATCCTCCCCCAGAATCTCCCGAATCTTGCGGGTATCCAGGGTAAAAGAGGCTCCGTCTCGTATACGGGTGTAGGTAAAGTCCAACTGGGGATTGGCAACGACCAGCAGCAGGATGGTCTCCTGCATATTGCCCAATGGGACCATGTCGATATGGTCGGTGCAGAAGGTGGCCTCCACCCAAGTGCCCACCCCTTGCTGCGAGCGAATGGAAAGGTCTCCCCCCGTCATTTGGGCCGCCATGCGAAAAAAGGGAATTCCCAGCCCCACTTTGCGGGTGGTCCGGGTGGTGTAAAAGGGGTCCTGCACCTGAGCCACCTGCTGAGGGCTCATCCCCTTTCCGTTGTCCTCAATCCGAATGGAAAGG
>JAKPGH010000281.1 GCA_029550985.1 Bacillota bacterium | reverse complement strand
CCTTCACCGACGACAACGACCTGATCGTCCGCTACGAGGCGGTCTCCGACCGGGACACGCTGTGCAACCTCACCAACCACAGCTATTTCAATCTGGCGGGCCACGACGGCGGCCACATCTACGGCCATATTCTGGAGATGGACGCCCCCTTCTACACCCCCGCCAACGCCGAGGGGATTCCCACCGGGGAGATTATTGCCGTCAAGGACACTCCCTTTGACTTTTGTTCGGCGCCCAAGGCCATCGGCAAGGACATTCACAGCGCCTTGACCCAAATGCAGCAGTTTGGCGGCTACGACCACAACTTTGTCCTGCGGGGGGTGGGTTATCGCAAGGTGGCCACCGTCACCGAGCCGGAAAGCGGCCGGGTGATGACCGTCCACACCGACCTGCCAGGCGTTCAGTTCTACACCGCCAACCACATGAACGGGGAAATCCCCTATAAGGACGGGGTCAAGTACCCCAAACACGGCGGTTTCTGCCTGGAAACCCAGTTTTTCCCCAATGCTCCCAACACCCCCTGGTTCCCGTCCTCAGTCTTTGCCGCCGGGGAGGAATACACTTCCACCACCACTTATCAATTTTCCATTCTCAGTTAGTGCTACAGACAGGCTGCCGCGCATATATTGTAGTACGGGAGAAAGCAGACCTCGGTGAGGTCCGGCTCTCCCACCGGGGGCCGCAACTGGGCAGATGAGGCGGTCCCCACCTTTTTCTGCGCGGAAGCCAATGGCACCGCCTTTTCCTGGGATAACGACACGGCACCGTTTCGGTTGTATGCCGAAGCAGTGCCGTTTATTATTTTGGCGCTATTGGAATATTTTGCGGCTGCCCGGCTTTTCCAGCGGCAGGTTTTGTCGGCAAAGGGGGCAGTCGGCGGGCTCGAAGGTTTGAACCTGCAGGGTAGTGGCGCTGTAAAGGGGCAAAGGCAGCTCGATGCCGGGCATCCTCCGGTCCACCAGGCAGCAAAGCCCGACGACCTGTGCCCCGAAGGACTCCACCAATTTTATCACTTCCATGGTGGATTTTCCGGTGGTCACCACATCCTCGCTGACGAGCACCCGGTCTTGAGGAGTGAGCGTAAAGCCCCGGCGCAGGGCCATTTGTTCCTCCACCCGCTCGGTGAAGATGCCCCGCACCCCCAACTGGCGGGCCAGTTCATAGGCCACCACAATGCCTCCCATGGCGGGCCCCACCACGACGGTTGCTCCCAGCTCCCCAACCTGCCGGGCAACCAGTTCCACCACCTGAGCCGCTTTATCCGGGTACTGGAGCAGCTTGGCGCACTGGCAGTAGCGGTCGCTGTGCTTGCCGCTGGTAAGCAGAAAATGCCCTTCCAGCAAGCTGCCGCATTCCCGCAGCAGGTCTAAGACGGCTTTGTTTTCCATATTCCATCTCTCCTATGAAGTATGTTTTCTCGGGACAAAATCTAGCGCAAACGAATCTCCGAAACGTGCTCAAAGCCGTGGCGCTCCATATAGGTTCGGATGCCGTCGATGATTTCCAGCGGCGCCTGAGGGTTCTGGAAGACGGCGGTCCCCACCTGAATGGCGGAAGCTCCCGCCAGCAGAAACTCCACCGCGTCCTGCCAGGTGGCGATGCCGCCCAGGCCCACCACCGGACAGTCCACCGCCCGCACCACGTCGTACACCATCCGCAGCGCCACCGGCCGCACCGCAGGCCCCGAAAGCCCGGCCACGATGTTCCGAAAAACCGGCTGGCGTTTTTCAATGTCAATGGCCATCCCCAGCAGGGTGTTGATGAGGGAAATCCCATCGGCGCCGGCCCGGCGGCAGGCTTTTGCCATTTCCACAATGTTTTCGGCGTTGGGGGAAAGTTTGACTAAAAGAGGCCCCGCAAACACCTTGCGCACCGCCGACACCACCTGGGTGGCGATGGCGGGTTTCAGCCCAAAGTTGGCGCCCCCTTCCCTGACGTTGGGGCAGGAGATGTTAAGCTCCAGCATATCGATGTCGGCGTCGTTGAGCAGCCGGGCCCCTTCCACATACTCCTCGATGGTACCGCCCCCCAAATTGGCGATGACGGCGGGGCCCAGTTTTCGCATGGCGGGCAGCTCGTGCCGGATAAAGTGCTCCACGCCGGGGTTTTGCAGCCCCACCGCGTTCAGCATGCCGGAGGCGCATTCCGCGATGCGGGGCAGCGGGTTGCCCACCCGCGCCTCCAGTGTGGTCCCCTTGAAGGAGAAGCTGCCCAGGCAGTTGATGTCATAGTACTCCTGATATTCTTTCCCGAACCCGAACGCGCCGCTGGCGGCGACGACCGGGTTTTCAAGCGTCCAGCCGCTTAAGGTTACCCGCGTGTCCACAGGATTTCCTCCCTTCGGAAAACCGGCCCGTCGGCGCAGATGCGCTTGGGGCCCAGTTTGGTGACGCAGGTGCAGCCCA
>JAKPGH010000269.1 GCA_029550985.1 Bacillota bacterium | reverse complement strand
ACTTTCCCGCGGCTCTGCCCTATCTGGCCAAGGTAGTTTCCCCCATGATGGCCCACTGCGCCGACTTAAAAGCCCGCCATCCCGGCGCCAAAACTGTCTTTATCGGCCCCTGCGTTTCCAAAAAAGCCGAGGCGGAGCAATATCCCGGCCCGGTGGACTGCGTCCTCACTTTTGAGGAACTCAACCGCTGGCTGGAGGATGAAGGGCTTTCCATCCCCGCCGACCCGGAGCCGGTCAGCGGCACCGCCCGCTTCTTCCCCATCACCGGGGGAATCCTGCGCAGCATGGAGTGCCGGCGGGAGGACTACCACTACCTGATGGTGGACGGCACCCGCCAGTGCATCCAAGCCTTGGAGGAAGTCATTCAGGGCAACCTCACCCATTGTTTTATCGAGATGTCGGCTTGTCGGGGCGGCTGCGTGGGCGGGCCCGCCATGAACGCCCGCACCATCATGCGCCACACCGCCCGCATCAGCGAAGTGGCCGGCCCCGAGGATTTTGCCGTCCACATTCCGCCGGCAAAGCAGCTGATGAAGGAAATGCCGCCCCTGCCTAACTTTCACCCCAAGCCCGGCGGCAAAGCCGTCGAAGAGGTGCTGCGCCAAATGGGCAAAACCCTGCCCGAACACGAGCTCAACTGCGGCACCTGCGGCTACGACACCTGCCGGGACAAGGCGGTGGCCATTCTCTCCGGCAAGGCGGAAATAGAAATGTGCCTGCCGTATCTCATGGCAAAGGCCCAATCCTTTTCGGACAGCATCATCAACAACACCCCCAACGGCATCATTGTGGTCAACGAGCTGACCGAAATCCAGCAAATCAACCCCGCCGCCTGCCACCTGCTCCATGTCAAAAACCCCAAGGACGTGCTGGGTCGGCAACTGGTCTGCATCCTGGACCCCTCTCCCTTTTTGGACGTGCAGTACCACAGGAAAAACCTGCTGGAAAAGCAGCTGTACCTGGCGGAATACGACCGGTACATCGCCATCACCATCGTGCGGGACTCCGCTTCCGAATCGCTGATCGCCATTCTGCGGGACATCACCGAGGAGAAAAAGGCCCGCAACACGCACGAAGAATTGAGCCGCAAGGCCATTGAAATCACCGACCAGGTTATCCAGAAGCAAATGCGCACCGTGCAGGAAATCGCCTCTCTTCTGGGAGAAACCACCGCCGAAACCAAAGTGGCATTGACCAAGTTGAAGGAGACCCTGCGCAATGAATAGCCTGTGTTCCGATGTGGGATATTCCAGCTTGATTAAGTACGGAGAAGAAATCTGCGGCGACCGAGTGGAGGTGGTGGAATCCCCCGACGGCGACTCCCTTGTGGTGGTTCTTGCCGACGGTTTGGGCAGCGGCGTCAAAGCCAACATCCTCTCCTCCCTCACTGCCAAAATTATCTCCACCATGGTAGACCAAAAAATGCCCCTGGAAGAATGCGTGCAGGCCATTGCCGCCACCCTTCCCGTCTGCAGCGTGCGGGGCATCGCCTACTCCACCTTCACCATCATACATATCACCGACAACCGCCAGGCGGAAATCATCCAGTACGACAACCCCCATGTCATCCTGCTGCGGGACGGAAAAAGCGTTTCTTACCCCCAAACGTCGGAAACCATCGACGGAAAGCTCATCTACAAATCCAAATTCCCCCTGCAGGAAAACGACACCTTCATCGCCATCAGCGACGGGGTGATTCACGCAGGCGTAGGCACCAGCCTCAACTTTGGGTGGCAGCGCTCCGACGTTATTGACTTTCTGGAACGGCTGTACAAGACCAAATACTCCGCCAAAGCCCTTGCCACCATCCTGCTGGAACAGTGCCAGGTGCTGTACGACGGAAAGCCGGGGGACGACACCACCGTATGCGCCCTGCGCATCCGCCGGAGAAACCCGGTGAACCTGATGCTGGGGCCTCCCCGCAACCCGGAGGACGTGGACCGGATGATGTCCCTCTTCTTCTCCAGGGAGGGCAAGCACATTGTCTGCGGGGGCACCACCTCCACCCTGGCCGCCCAGTACCTGGGCAAGGAACTGGTGGCAAACCTGACCTACCACGACCCCGAAATTCCCCCCACCGCTACCATCGAAGGGGTGGATCTGGTCACCGAAGGGGTCATCACCATCAACCGGGTGTTGGAGTATTCCCGGGATTACCTGGCCGAAAACAGCTCCTACACCGACTGGAGCCGCAACAAGGACGGCGCCTCCTGCATCGCCCGGATGCTGTTTGAAGAGGCCACCGACATCAACTTCTACGTGGGAAGAGCCATCAATCCCGCCCATCAAAACCCCAATTTACCCATTGGGTTTTCCATCAAAATGCAGCTGGTGGAGGAGCTTTGCCAATCCCTCCGCCAAATGGGAAAACGCGTTAAAGTCAGCTATTTCTAAAAGAGGAGGCATCCTATATGAGCCAACGTTACGACAGCCGTCTGGTGGACCAAATCATCGACGGACACGGCGCAGCACCCACTGCCGTCATCGCCATTCTGCAGGAGGTGCAGGAACATTACCACTATCTCCCCCCCGAGGTATTCCCTCAGCTTGCCAAGCGGGTGGGGGTCAGCGAGGCCAGTGTCTACTCGGTGGCCACCTTCTACGAGAACTTTTCCTTGGAACCCAAGGGAAAGTACGTCATCAAGATTTGTGACGGCACCGCCTGCCACGTGCGCAAATCCATTCCGATTCTGGAGCGGCTGCGCAGCGATCTTGGCCTGAGCGAGAAAAAATCCACCACCGACGACCTCCTCTTCACAGTGGAGACGGTCTCCTGTCTGGGGGCCTGCGGCCTTGCTCCGGTGGTCACCGTCAACGACAAGGTTTACCCCGCCATGACGCCGGACAAAGCCAGCGAACTGCTCAACCAGCTCAAGGAGGAAAACGCCAATGCTTAAAACCAGAGACGATTTGATTGCTCTGCGCAAAGCCTGTATGGAGGCTGCGGCAAAGGAAACCCAAAAGATTTTGATTTGCGCGGGAACCGGCTGCATTGCCGGCGGCTCCCTGGCCATTTACCAGCGGTTTCAGGAGCTGATGGCGGAAAAAGGCATCCCCTGCAGCGTGGAACTGGACAACACCCCTCACCAGCATGTGGGCCTGAAGCGAAGCGGCTGCCACGGCTTTTGCGAAATGGGCGTTCTGGTGCGGATTGAGCCCCAGGGCTGGCTTTACACCAAGGTAAAGCTGGAGGACTGCGAGGAAATCCTGGAGAAAACCATCCTCAAGGGCGAGCACATTCCCCGTCTGGCCTACACCAAAAACGACATCATCTTCAAAAAACAGGAAGATATCCCCTTCTACAGCCGTCAAACCCGCCTGGTGCTGGAGCACTGCGGCCACATCGACGCCACCTCCATTCGGGAATACCTGGCGGTGGGCGGATACTCCGCTCTGGAAAAAGTGCTGTTTGAAATGACCGGCGAAGAGGTCATCCAGGAAGTCAGTAACTCCAACCTGCGCGGCCGCGGCGGCGGCGGTTTCCCCGCCGGGCGGAAATGGGCCCAGGTTCGCCGCCAGCCGGAACCCATCCGCTATGTGGTCTGCAACGGCGACGAAGGCGACCCTGGCGCCTTTATGGACCGCAGCATCATGGAAGGCGACCCCCACCGGATGCTGGAAGGCATGATGATTGCCGCCTACGCCTGCGGCGCCCAGGAAGGATACATATACGTCCGCGCCGAATACCCCATGGCGGTGGAGCGGCTGCGCCAAGCCATTGCCCAGGCGGAAGAATTGGGTCTGCTGGGCGACAACATCCTTGGCAGCGGATTTTCCTTTAAACTTCACATCAACCGGGGAGCCGGCGCCTTTGTGTGCGGAGAGGGCAGCGCCCTGACCGCCTCCATCGAAGGCAAGCGGGGCATGCCCCGGGTCAAGCCCCCCCGCACCGTGGAGCAGGGATTGTTTGAAAAGCCCACCGTCCTCAACAACGTCGAAACCTTTGCCAACGTCCCCTTAATTATTTCCAAAGGCGCCGAGTGGTTTAAGTCCATCGGCCCCAGCAACTCCCCCGGCACCAAGGCCTTTGCCCTGACCGGCAACATCGAAAACACCGGCCTCATCGAGGTCCCCATGGGAACCACCCTGCGGGAGATTATCTTTGACGTGGGCGGCGGCATGCGGGG
>JAKPGH010000267.1 GCA_029550985.1 Bacillota bacterium | reverse complement strand
CCTTTCCCGTGGGGAAATTCAGGTAATCGGCGCCACCACCCTGACCGAATACCGCAAGCACATCGAAAAAGATTCCGCTTTGGAGCGGCGGTTCCAGTCGGTGCTGGTGGGCGAACCCTCCCCGGAGGATACCATTCGGATTCTCCAGGGTCTTCGCAGCCGCTATGAAGAGCATCACAAGCTCACCATCACCGACGAAGCGCTGGAGGCGGCGGTTCACCTGTCCGCCCGGTATATTCAGGATCGCTACCTCCCCGACAAGGCCATCGATTTGATGGACGAAGCGGCGTCCCGGGTGCGGACCGGCAACCTGACGGTGCCCGAGGAGTTTAAGGTGATTGAAGGCCGCATTGCCGCCCTCACCGCCGAAAAGGAAGAAGCGGTGCGCAACCAGGACTTCGAGCGGGCGGCCATGCTGCGGGATATGCAGCGGCAGCTGCAGGACGAACTCAGCCGCAAGCAGGATGCCTGGAACGCCACCCGTTCCGGCAGCGTCACCGCCGAAGACGTTGCCGCCGTGGTAAGCTCCTGGACCGGAATTCCCGTCACCATGCTGACCGAGGACGAAAGCCAGCGGCTGCTGCGGCTGGAGCAAACCCTCCACCAGCGGGTGATTGGCCAGGACGAGGCGGTCACCGCCGTTGCCAAGGCCATCCGCCGGGGCAGGGTAGGGTTGAAGGACCCCAAACGCCCCATCGGCGTGTTCCTGTTCCTGGGCCCCACCGGCGTCGGCAAAACGGAGCTGTGCAAAGCGCTGGCGGCCGCCATGTTCCAGGACGAAAACGCCATGATTCGGGTGGACATGAGCGAGTACATGGAGCGGCACACCGTCTCCAAGCTGATTGGCTCGCCTCCCGGTTACGTGGGCTACGACGAAGGCGGACAGCTTACCGAAAAAGTTCGCCGCAGACCCTACAGCGTCATCCTTTTTGATGAGATAGAGAAAGCGCACCCCGATGTTTGGAGCGCATTGCTGCAGATTATGGAAGACGGCCGCCTCACCGACGCCCAGGGCCGGACGGTGGATTTCAAAAACACCATCATTGTCATGACCTCCAACATTGGAGCCAAGAGCATTACCGGCAAGCAGAAGAGCACCCTCGGCTTCTCCGCCGTCGACCGGAAGGAAGGGGAGACCCGTCCGCTGTCCGAAATCAAGGAAAAGGTGATGGCGGAAGTGAAAAACGTCTTTTCTCCCGAATTCTTTAACCGGATTGACGACATCATCGTCTTCCATCAGCTGAACAGCGACCATATTCGTGATATCGCCAGGAACATGGTCAATAACCTGGCCCAGCGGGTGGCCGAGCTCGGCATCACTCTGGAAATCGACGATGCAGCCCTCCAGATTCTGGTGGATAAGGGGTTTGACCCGCAATACGGCGCCCGACCCCTGCGCCGGGTCATCCAGACGGAAATTGAGGATGCCGCCGCCACCGCTTATCTGGAAGGAGGCTACCGGGAAGGAGACACTATGCTGGTCACCGCCCGGAACGGCGAAATCGTACTGGAGAAGAAAACAACGCCAAAGATGCTGGCTGTGGCACAGCAATAGTTGAGAACAGGCGATAGGTTTTAGAAACCTGTCGCCTTTCTTTATGAAAATAATCTCCTTAAGGCAAAGGCCCTGCAAATTGCAGGGCCTTTTTACGGTCGTTAATCTTTCTTTATAAAAACAATTTTACTTTATCGTTGATATTTGTCCATATTTCAGCTATTATACCAACAGATGAATCAGCGCGAATAAATGGATAAATCTTATGATTCGAGGGTGTTGAGATGAAGCTCAGTCAATTGGAATATGTGTACGAGGTGAGCCGTTGCGGCAGCATGACCGCCGCCGCCAACAAGCTGTTTGTCACCCAACCGACTCTTTCCCAGCAGATTATGAATCTGGAAAGCGAGCTGGGGGTGAAGCTGTTTGTCCGGCTTTCCCGCAGTGTGATTCCCACGCCGGCGGGGGAGGAGTTCCTTATTTATGCCAAGCGCATTTTGTCCGACGTGGAAAAGCTGAAGGAATCCATGGCGGACTATTCCACTCTGCGCCGCGGAAGAGTTCGCATCGGTATGCTTTCCACCTTCGGTTGCTTCAATATCATCAACAAGCTGGCGATTTTCAAAAAGGAAAACCCCAACATCGACACCCGCATCACCGTGGACCAGAGCAAACACCTCATCGAGATGATGGCTTCCCACCAGTTGGACGTGGCTTTTGTCATGGCCTCCCATCCGCTGCCCGAAGAACCTCGCCTCCAGCTGACCAAGCTCTTTGACAGCGAAATCATGGCTCTGATGCCCAACGGCCATCCACTGGGGGAAAAAGCACGAATTAGCTTTTCCGACCTGGCGGAGGAAAACATCATCATGCCTTCCCGATCGTCGACGCTCTATTCCTCCATTTTAGCGGCGTTTCACAACGAGGGAATTGAGCCCCATGTCATCAGCGAAACCAGCCACCCCGAACTGTTTATTCAGATGGTGGCCAACGGTATGGGAATTGCCTTCGCATCCGAACGGGTGGTGGCGGGCAATCGTCACCATTCCTTTTTGGCGCGCCCTCTGATGGCGGATTTGTCCCAATCCATTTATTTTGCCGTGCTGGAAGATACATACGAAATTCCCTCCATTCGCCGTTTTGCCGACTACATCATCCGGGAGTACACCATGGAGCCGGGAAGCTGATGGTCAAATTAGCTATAACAATTCGGAATGGATTTTATAATTTATAACGATTTTATTATTGGCGCAACGCCCCTTATAATGGGATTATAAAACCCCGACCAAAAGGAGGAGTTGCGCCATGGTTATGATTGATACCCAAACCCAGTTGATGGCATTGCTGGGCAAACCACTGGGGCAGAGCTTTTCGGCCGCCATGCACACCCAGGCGTTCCGCGCCCTTTCCCTCAACTGTGTTTATATGCCCATCGAGTCGGAAGCGGACGAGCTCAAGGCTTTGATTGGCGGCATGCGGGTGATGAATTTTATCGGTTTTAATGTGACCAAACCCTACAAAGTGGAAGTCATCCAGTATCTGGACGAGCTGGATGAGCTTGCCCAACTCATCGGGGCGGTCAACACCGTCAAGGTAAAGGACGGCAAACTCATCGGCTACAACACCGACGGCATGGGATTTGTGGATTCCCTCGCTGAGCTGAATTTCCAGGTTAAGGGCAAACGTTTTCTGATTCTGGGAGCGGGAGGAGCCGCCCGGGCGGTGGCCGTTACCCTTGCCTTTGAGGGTGCGGAAAGTATCGTTCTCACCGACCTGTACCCCAACTTGGCGGAGGAGTTGGCTCAACACCTCAATATCAACATCCGCCCCTGCGCCTCCACCATTCCTACCGGGGACCAGGAAGCTCTCAAGGCGGCCATCGAATCCTGCGACTGCATCATCAACGCCAGCGGCGTGGGCATGTATCCGCATCCCGAGCGGACTCCGGTGGACAAAGAGTTCCTGCGCCCTGAGCTGCTGGTATGCGATTTAACTTACAATCCCGAAAAGACGCAGCTACTCCTGGATGCGGAGTCCATCGGATGCACCATCCTGAACGGGTTGGGAATGCTGCTGGGACAAGGGGCCAGAGCCTTTGAAATCTGGCTGGAACGCCCCGCGCCGGTGGACGTGATGCGCCAAACACTGCTGGATCTGATTCAAAACAGTTAAGGAGAATGTGGTAATGAAGCGTAAGAAGAAGCCCTTTCAGGTAAAATCCATTGTGATTGGAGAGGGATTGCCCAAAGTTTGCATGCCTTTGGTGGGAAAAACCCCGGAGGAATTGCTGGCGGGGGTGCAGGAAGTTAAAGCCCTTTGCCCCGACGTCATTGAATGGCGCGCCGACTACTTCCAGCAGGTGATGGATGAGGACGCTTTGCTGACCATGGCAAAGCAGCTCCGCACCGAACTGCCCGATATGCCTCTGCTGTTCACCCTGCGGGATGTGTCGGAGGGGGGCTTTACCAAAATCCCTCAGGATGTCCGGGCCAACCTCATTCGTCAGGTGATTGCATCGGGCAACATCGATTTGGTGGATATCGAGCTGGAAGCTGTCAAAAACGGTTTGGATTCCCTGGTGTCCTTTGCCAAGGAGCGGGGGGTTGGAGTCATTTTGTCCAACCATTTCTTCACCCGCACACCTTCCCAGGAGGAACTGGTGGATATTTTGCGGGAGGAGCAGAACCACGGCGCGGATATTGCCAAGCTGGCGGTGATGCCCAATTCCTCCGAGGACGTGCTCACGCTGCTGAACGCCACCAACCAAATGGATACCCAATATGCCGAAATTCCCCTCATCACCATGTCCATGGGGCAGCTTGGAATTTGCAGCCGGATTTGCGGCGGCGTATTCGGCAGCGCCCTCACCTTCGGCGCCGGAAAGAACATCTCCGCTCCCGGACAAATTGGCGTGCAGGAGCTGCGCCGGTGTTTGCAGCAGGTCCACGGAGAAGTGGGGCTTAACTGAATATTGCCCATTCGGATGCAGCGCATGACGGCTATGGACACAACATAGCAGACAAGCGCTGCATCTTGCTCCAACTTTTGGTTACCTGTTCTGAGATGCCTGCCCCGGAACAAGGAAAAAGGGGAGAGGCAGATGCATGAAAAAAGATGCGAGGTAGCACTTTACTCATTGAGAAATCGTTTTCACAAAATACGACAAGCCTAATTGGTAAAAATCCACAACTGAAATTTATTTCGTTAGGAATTGTGTAGAAAACTTAAAAAATCGATTGCTTTAAACTAGATATAATGATATACTCCAGATAGAAACAGATAGAAAACTTGAAATCGTTTTCTATCAGACGCGGATTTGCGTTGCTTTTTCTGAAAGGTGGTCATTCTTTGCAAACCTTTGGTACCAAGAGTATCTGGGTACGAAGGATGCTGACTCTTGTGGTTCCGATTCTCCTGTTGCTCACCCGTCCTTTGGGAATGACCCTAAAGCAAAGCGTGGTGGCCGGAACACTAGTTTTGGTGATTACCTGGTGGTCTACCGGACTGGTAAAGAAAATCCCTTCGTCTCTCTTTTTACTCTGCCTCTTTGCAATCTTCGGTTCCGCACCCCTCAAGGTGGTATTTTCCTTTCCCCTTTCGGAAACCTTCGTCCTCATTGTTCTGTCCTATCTGTTTTCCCAGGGGATTGAAAATTCCGGGCTGACGCAACGCACCTTAGAGCCGATTCTGTTCCGCTTTGTCAAGACTCCGGCTCACGCGCTGCTCTCCATCTTTTTGGTGATGGTCGCCACCATTTACATGATTCCACAACCCCTTGCGCGGCTCATCGTTGTGGCCAGCATCTACCGCAGTTACTTACAAAAGACCACGGCGACCAAACAAGCGCAGAATGTGATTTTATTCTCCATTTTTGCCTTTTATGTGGTGGTCAACATGATGTTGGTGGACGCCGACATCATCCTCAACACATCGGCCATTCGCTTTGCACAGTCGGATATCACCAATCGTCAATGGATGGCTTATATGGCTCCCCCCACCCTTGTATTTTGCGCCTTGCTGTTCGGGCTGATTCTCCTGGTGTTCCGAAAGGAGCTAAAGGGAGTTTCCATTGAGCCGAGAGAAAGCTCCCCGGTCCGAAAACCTCTTTCCGGGCGGGAAAAGCTGGTGACGGCTGTGGTGATTTGCACCATTCTGCTGTGGGCAGGAGGAGGATTGCTCCCGCTTCCCATCAATTCCACCCTGGTGACTCTGGTGGCAACCATGCTGCTGTTCGTGTTGGGAGTGCTCAAACTTTCCGACCTGCGCTCCATCGACATCACCACCTTGGTTTTTCTAACGGCTGCCACTTCCATCGGGGGGGTGATGAAGGCCAGCGGTATTGCGGAAATTGTGTTTTCACGGGTTGCAAACCTTTTCCCGGACCGGTATTCCCTTGTTTATGTGGCGGTTACGGTGCTGGTCGCCATGGCAATGCACCTGATCCTGGGCAGCAACATGACCACCTTGTCGGTGATCATCCCGGGACTTATCATGGTCAGTGAGGGAAAGCTTACTTCCACGGCAGTGTTGTTAATTTGCAGCACCAGTTTGGCTTCCCACTACATATTGCCGTTCCACGCCACCTCCATGATGATCGGGTCGTCCAACGACTATTTTCCGGCTTCATATGTCACGCGGTTGGGAATCGTTCTCATGGTGATTATTGTTCCACTGATTCTTTTGGTGTACCTGCCCTGGTGGAATCTGCAAGGTATCCTGTCTTAAGCGTCTGTAATAGCCGTTGAAGCGGCTTTTACAATAAAGAAAAGGAGGATTTCTGTCAACATGATAAAACGTAAAGTCATTTCATTGCTGCTTGCTATGGTTATGATCCTCGGTTTGACAGCCTGTGGCGGTCCGTCGTCCAGCGCTTCTCCTGCCACATCCGGTGGAGCTTCGAAAGCTGCTGACCAGCAAAGTTCCGCTGCCGCATCCCCCGCTCCTTCCGCCGCCCCCACTGCAAAAACGCCTGAAGGCAAAAACAACCTTATTTTTGCGTTGGATCAGGAACCTGCCTCTCTCGACCCCTATATGCACTCGAAACAGCAAGGCTTTACCGTTGGCACCCTGATTTTCGAAACCCTGATTAAGAAAAACGCCAACGGCGACTACATTCCCTGGTTGGCGAAAGAATGGGAACAGCAGAATGACACTACCTTCATCTTCAAGCTTCGCGACGACGTTACCTTCCACGACGGCAGCAAGTTTACCGCCGAAGATGCTGCTTACTCCCTGATTTTAGGTGCCACCAGCTCTTTCACCGCCAACCTCTTTGGCAGCATTGACACCGAAAACACCAAGGCATTGGATGAGTACACGCTGCAACTGAAGCTGAAGGCTCCCTATGCACCTCTGTTTGAAGCTCTGGCTTCCTTCCGCGGCGCCATGCTGAGCAAAAACGCTCGCGAAACCATGGGCGAAGACGCTTACGGCCGCGCTCCTGTGGGAACCGGCCCCATGAAGTTTAAGCAATGGGTTTCCGGCGACCGCATTGAGATGGAAGCTTACGAAGGCTACTGGGGCGAACAACTTCCCTTTAAAGAGGCTGTAGCCCGCATCATCGTCGAAGGTTCCGCCCGCTCCATCGAGCTGGAAACCGGCGGCGTTGACATCGCCATGGAACTTCCTTTCTCCGACTGGGAACGCATCGAGAACAACCCCGATACCATTCTGATTGCCGGTGAAAGCCAGTCCCACAGCTTTATCCTCCTCAACAACTCCATGGAGCCCACCAACAACGAAAAAGTCCGCAAGGCTCTCGCCCACGCTTTGGATATGGAGAACCTGGTAAAAATCGCATACCAGGGCCAGGCTACCGTTGCCGACAGTTTCTATGCCCCTTCCATCCTGGGCTACAAGAAAGTGGGACCCTATGAATACAACGTGGAAAAAGCCAAGGCTCTGTTGGCCGAAGCCGGTTATCCCGACGGCTTCAAGATTCAGTACTACACCATGGAAAACCAGATCAACATGACCGTTGCCGAAGTGGTCAAGAACATGTGGGGCCAAATCGGCGTAGACGTGGAAATCCAGATTGTTGACCTTGCCACCCAGACTCAGCTGAACAACGAGGGTAAAGTTCCCGCCGCCAGCATGGCTCCTACCGTTGCCATTGCCGACCCCGATGCCGGTCTGATGATTTGGCCCATCTACCGCACCATTTCCATCCGTCACAACGACCAGCATGTTCAGGATCTGTTGGATAAGGGCCGCGCAACTTACAACGAATCCGAGCGTATCGCCATTTACCAAGAGCTGCAGGAATACCTGCAAGAAAAGTGCTACAGCATTCCTCTGGCATTCCCGAGAGCTGCATTCGGAACCCGTTCTTACATCACTGGTTTGGAGTTTGCACCCAGTCTGGTTCCTGACCTGACTCAGGTAAGGTTTGCCTAATCTGGATCAAGTCCAATATTATGTGTAAAATTCCTCTGGTCATGGCAGTGACTCTTTGAGCTAGAGATAAAAGATATTAGAA
>JAKPGH010000265.1 GCA_029550985.1 Bacillota bacterium | reverse complement strand
GCGTAAAAGGTCAGGGAAATTCGCGCGCCGTTGTCTAAGGTAAACTCCTGGACTTTGGTGAGGGTTTCGGGCCTGCGGTCATGTCTGCCCGGAGCAGGGGGGGCGGGGGGCGCAAATTCCTGGGTCGGCCTTACCGTGATTGCCTTGGTGGTTTCCAGCTCCAGCAATATCTCCTGCAGATTTGGGCTGTTGATGTTTTTACCCACCAAGTCGATGGCCTGCTCCATCTCCATCCTGCGGACAAACTTATACATATCGCTTAAAAACACCGTTTGAAACAGCCACAGGATGGCCAGCAGCAAAACGCAAAACCCTAAGAGAAAGATAAAGATTTTCCACTGTAATTTCAGCTTATCCATCGAACCGATACCCCAACCCCCGCAGGGTTTTAATCCAATTTGCATAGGGCCCGAGGGATTTCCGCAGCAGCTTCATGTGGGTGTCCAGGGTTCTGTCGTCGCCGCAGTAGTCAAAGCCCCATACTTCGGCCATAATCTTTTCCCGCGGAACCGCAATGTTTTTGTTTCGAATGAGGAAAAACAACAGGTCGTACTCCTTGGGCGCCATATCGACTTCCACCCCGTCGATGAACACCTTATAGGCGGTCATGTCCGCCTTGAAGCCGTCCTTTTCAAAAATCACATGGTCGTCGTCGGACTTGGCGCCCTTGCTTTTTTCCACCCGCCGCAGGATGGCGCCGATACGCAGCATGATTTCCTTGGAGGAAAACGGCTTGACCACATAATCGTCGATTCCCAGCTCAAAGCCCAAAACTTTATCGTATTCTTCGCCCCGGGCGGAAAGCATGATGATGGGGATGTCCGAGAATTTTCGAATTTCCCGCACGGCGGAAAAGCCGTCCAGCTCCGGCATCATAATATCCATAATGATGAGGTCGAAGGGATACTGGCGGCAAAGCTGCACGGCTTCCATGCCGTCTCCGGCTTCCATGACCTCGTGCCCCTCAAAGACGGCGTACCGCTTGATGACGGCGCGAAGCCCCGCTTCATCATCGCAAATGAGAATTTTTGCTATGGGAATTCATTCCTTTCTCAACGGTTTGCGATTTTATTGTATCATATCGTTTCCGAAGAATCTTTAAAAATATAGGGGAAAAGCCGCAAAATGATTGGATTTTGCGGCTTTTTGATCAATACCGTTTGGGGAATCGCGCGGCGAAGATCACAGCGGCAAGGAGCGCAAGGCTCAGCCCGCCGATAAGCCAAAGGCTCCTGGCATAGACCTCTTGCCTGTTGCGAACGCCCGGCCCCATGGGGACATTGCCGTTTTGCCCCTCGAACCCCATCCTTGGAATATTGTCGCCGGCAGCTCTTTGCTGTTGCTGTTGCCCAAGCTGTACTTGTTGGGGTTGCGGCTGCTCCTGTTGCTGTGGCGATGGCTGCTGTTGAGGTTGTTGTTGCCGCGCTTGCTCGGCGTTTGACTGCGGCTGACCGTTTTGTTTCCAGTTGCCAAAGGGTCCGCCGCCTTCCCCCGGGCCTCTTCCGCCGCCCATGCTGCCGAGGTCGGAGAGGCTTAAAGTTCCCGCCGATACAAGCAGGGAGGGATTCTCCTTTTGCCCTTCGGTGGTGGAGGGAATGGTGCCGTCCAGCTGGCCCTGCACACTTTGGGCGCGGAGGTTGCCGAGGGTGATAAAGGCGGAAACAGCCTTCTGGTACTCCTCATAGGTGCAGAATGCGGTGGGGTCGTTTTTGACATAGTCGGAGATGAGAGCGTCCAGAGACTTCACCTTTTCTTCGAACTTTCCGTCGGCAAAGTAGTTGTCGATGAGCTGCTGCAGATAGCCGTGGTACCGCTCCAGGTATTCCGGGTTTTCAAACAGCTTGGCAATCAGAGGACGGCTGGACAGTTCCACGCCGCTTACGGGAGTGTCGATGGGGAAGTTGATGACGGAGGACGCATCGCCGCGTTGGAAACCGCCCCAGGCCAGGTTGTAGTCCCAGGGCAGGATGGTCAGCTTGCCGTCCCGCTCATAGATATAGTAGTTTTGCGCCATGCTGGAGCTGTAACTGTCCAGGTTCACCACAATGGTATGGGCGGCCAAATAGCGGAGAATCTGGTCCACATCAAAGTAGGTTTCCAGATCGGTGCCTTCTGAGAGGGCTTTGAGCGCCTTGATGACGCGCCGATAGTCGCTGTCGGCGCCTTTTCCGACCACATTGTTGAAAATGGCGCCGTAGCTTTGAATGTTATCGTCGGTGTATTCCAGGCTGCCTCCCGAGCTGCCCGGCCCGCCTCTGCCTCGCTGGTTGTTGGTTCTTCCTTCCCTTTGTCCTTGCCCATTTTGAGTCTGAGAGTCGGCGTTGCCGTTACCTTGGCCGGGGGGCGCCGGGAAATCCGGCATGGCGTTGCCGTCCGGGGGAGCAAAGGCTTGTCCTCCCATGTTTCCGGGGATGTTTTCTCCGCCATTTTCGCCGGCATTGTCGGCAGCGCCCTGTTGGGCGTTGGGCATTTGCGGGAACTGGCCGTCAAAAGGCATGGGAGGCGCCCCGTTTTGCATGTCCGGCATAGCGGGGAAATTTCCTCCGGGTCGATTGCCGCCACCGCCTCCCATATCCATGCTCTTGACGTTGTACAGCATTCCCGAGGTGTCGCCGAACACCCGCTCCTCATAGCTGTCGTTGTACAGCTCCACCGCAAGGTAAAGCCCCCAGTTTTCGCCGTTGACTTTGATGTTCGCATACCCGAAATAGGGGGCATCCACGCCTGCTTCCCGCATCAGGTCATAGGAGATATACTCCTTCATGTAGGTGTTGTCCTGAATCATGTTGTTGACCACAAAGCTTTCCAGGCCGAAGCAGGTTTGGCCCTTGACGTATTCGTCAAACTGAAGGCGGAAACTGTACCGGTCGCTGTCGGAGGCCGCCACCTGGGTCAGGCTGGAGTTGCCTTTGGGACGAATGCCCACATTTCGGAATTTCTCACCGTTTACAATCACGTCCACCTTGATGAATTCCTCGTTGATGGCGTTGTCCAGCATCTGCTGCCAATCGTCTTCGTCTGCAAAAATTTCGATGGAAATGATGTCGGTGCCGAAAATCTTGGTGGCATATTCCGGCTCGGTTTTGAAGTCGCCGTTTGCCAGTTTCCTTTTGCCAATGCCCACCAAAGCAAAGCTGACGATCAAGGCGAAAACCACCGCTACCGCAACGATAATGTGAATTTTTTTACTTTGGATCATGTGTTTTCACCTCGACGTTCACCGGCTCAGCTGGCATATTCGCCGTTGTAGCTGACCAGGCAGGCGTTGTTGACTCCGTCGACGGTGAGCAGCTCGTTGAGGAGTTTTGCCGTCATATCCAGCAGGCGCACCTCCACGGTAAGCTCGATGCCGTTTTTGGAAACGGTTTTCGCCTTTACCAGGCTCTTCTTGGTTTTGCTTTGAATCAACTCCAGGCATTCGTTTTCGGCCTGGTCGTTTTCCAGGTTCAGCACGATGATATAGGGTGTATCGGTACTTTTGCGGTTGACGAAAACCATCAGCATGATGCCAATAAACACGGAGCCGATAATGCTCAGAGGAATCAGACCGGCGCCGATGACAATGCCTGCCGAAATGGCCCAAAACAAAAAAGCAATGTCCAGGGGTTCTTTCACCGCCGTCCGGAAGCGGACGATGGACAAAGCGCCCACCATACCGAGGGACAAAACAAGGTTGGAGGTAACCGCCAGGATAATCAAGGTGGTAATCATGGTCATGGCCATGATGGAAACGCCAAAAGAAGCGGAGTACATCACTCCCGCAAACGTCTTTTTATAGACATAAAAAATGAACAGCCCGATGGCGAAGGACAACAGCATGGCCAGCGCCACGTCTAAAATCGAAAAATCCGCCGCTTTTTCCAGGAAACTGGATTTAAAAACATCTTGAAACGTCATGTTGCATTGCCTCACATTACATCTTCTTATTGAATTCTGGTCGCCGCGTATTTGGAAAAGGACGCGCTCCTTCGGCTGGAAAGAGAAACGACACCCCGAATGACTTCGGGCAAAAAGTTGTCGTACTTCACTTCCAGAATGTAAACCTCCGGAATGGGTATGGGGGGAGGCCCGGCCTTTAAAAAATCGTAAATGCTCAGGCTGGTGCGGATGTCGTAGTCGATGGTAATCCGCACGTTCCCCATGGGGTAAACATAAGCCTCCCGGGCATAATCCACAACGTTTTTGGGCCGAAGCTGCTGATACTGCATTTTGGCATAAAGCTCCAGGCACAAAGGGTCTTGCTTTTCCTTCAACACGGCATAGTCGCCGTTCAGCAGCCGCCTGCACTCTTCTTCCGATAGGGGAGTACTTGCTTTAAAACAAACTCCATCTATTTTGCGCTTTTTTTCAAGGCGAATAAAGGAAGTGTCGTTGTTGTAAAGGCGCAAGCGAAACTTTTCCCGTTCATTGACGCCGTCGATTTTCTCCTTCAAGGCCTTGTCGTTGTAGTTGTCGAAATAAAGGCTTTTGACCCGATAGTGTCCCCCGATGGAATTTCCGTCCGGTTTGGCTACGTAGGGAAGACGGGCTCTCAGCTCTATGACATCGGCATAGTTGATGTAATGCTTCAGCTCATGCCTGCCGTTGGCTTGACGCAATCTCTCCACTCCTTTCCTTTTCAAGATGATTCCATTTTAAACGATAAAACTGAATCAAAATTGTTTACTGTCTGAACTTTATCTGAAATTTGATATATTTTGATATTTCCCAAAATCAGAAAAGGCACCCTGACTGGAGCAGAGTGCCTTTCTCATTTTTCGATGGGCTGTTTCACGTCATTTTTGGTGGAGTTCTTTGATTTCCGGAATAGTCCTTACACTAATATTGAACAATTTTTTGAAATATGCTTACCACCTGCGGGTCAAACTGTTTGCCGGCGTTTCGGATTAACTCCGCCATCGCTGCGTCCATCTTCATGCCCTTTCGGTACACCCGGTTGCTGATCATGGCGTCGTAGGCGTCTACCACGGCAAGGATGCGGCTGGCAAGGGGAATTTGCTCACCCTTTAACCCCAACGGATAACCGGTGCCGTCCCAACGCTCGTGATGGCATAAAATCCCGTTGGCCACCGTCTCCAATCCCGGAATCTTCCGGACGATGCGCCATCCGATTTCCGGGTGGCGCTTGATTGTCTAGTAAAACCACTCGCTAGGCGAGTGGTTCAAAAGAGGCTTTTGCCGATGAGAAAGACAATAAAAACTCCCTTTGCTAGAATAGAAGTGCGGTCTGCCAACTGCACAAGAAATAGCAAAGGGAGGACATTCAGAT
>JAKPGH010000263.1 GCA_029550985.1 Bacillota bacterium | reverse complement strand
GCCCGTTTCGGTGGTAAGCCCCTTTAATCCCTGCTTTTTGGCGTAGTAGACCTGGGGTGCGGCCGAGTTGAGTTTGTGGGAACCGGAAGTGTTGGCGCCCTCGTACTTGAAGTAGATTTTGGCCGGCGTGCCCAACGCCTTTTCAAGGCAATAAGCCCGCACCACGGGAGAAGGCCGATACATTCGGTAGAAGTTGAAGATTTCCTCGGGGATGTCGATAAAGGGAGTGGTGAAATCCATCTCCTGCGCGGCGCATTCGTCGCAGAAAATGGGGCGCAGCTCCTCGTAAGTGATGGGTTTGCCGGTGGCAGGGTTCAGCATGGGATCGGGCTTTTCCTTCATATCGGCCCGCAGGTTGTACCACTGGCGGGGCATTTCGCTTTCCGTCAAGTAAATTTTGTAAGGAACTTCTTTGTTTGCCATTGCACAATTACCCCTTTCTCTTTTGTGGTTGGGGGCTGGGCAAACAACAAAAAACCCTTGCCCCCGATAAGGGACAAGAGTTCTATACTCCTGCGGTACCACCCTAATTGGCGATGTCGCCCACTCGTTCGCGCGCACCAACATGCGCTCTCAACTGATAACGGGCAGAGTCCCCGTCGGAAGCTACTAGGTCCCCGGACCATTCGCCCCGCCCTCATGGGCCCATTCGGCATCCGCTTCCATACCGCAATTCCACCAACATGCGGCTCTCTGTGATTTCGGCAGGATGCTTACTTACTCCCACTCAACGGTTTGCTTTGTTGTTTGGATGCTAGAATAGCACAAGGCTCCTTGACCTGTCAAGGCCAAATAAAATATTTTCCATTTTTGCGTAACCTCCGCCGAGGATACCCGGTGTTCTTTGGCACAAGTGACAATGTCGGGGGCAAGAGCGATGTGGAACCTTCTGGAATAGTATGTAGCTTAAGCGCCGACCAAAGCGGCAAAGGTTTTTGGGCCGGCAATGCCGTCGGGGGTAAGGAAATGATCCCTTTGGAAGAACCGCAGCGCGGCGGAAGTCTTGGGACCGAAATTGCCGTCCACTTCGCCGGGGTCGTAGCCGTTGAGGATGAGCAGCACCTGCAGCAGAGCCACCAATCCCCCTTTGCTTCCCTGGCGGAAGGGGCGGATGGCATTCAGCGTGCGGGGCCCCAAAATGCCGTCCACCGGAATTTGGGCGTCGTAAGCGCCGTTTAACTCGATTTGCAGGGCAATCACCGCCGCTTTTTTGGTGGCCTCGTCAAACCGCCCGGTGGGCCTTAAGCCAAAGCCGTAGCGTTGCTCCAACAGCTCCTGCATATCGTAGATTTCGTTTTCCACTACCGGTTCGCCGGAAGGCAAAGGCTGGGAAGGAGTCCGGTAATTGATGCCAAAATAGGCCAAAATCCCTCGGGCAATAGCTTGGGCGTATTCTTCCAGCTTTTCGTCAAAGAGGCGGTTGTCTTCCTCGTTGTTGATAAAGCCCATTTCCAGCAGCATGGCGGGCATGTTGGTGCGGCGCAGCACGGCGTAATTGCCTCGGGAAACGCCAATCATGCGCTGAACCCCCACCTCGTTCAGCTCGACAAGGACCAGTTGGGCTGCCCGTCCCGATGTTTCCAACGGAGCGGTGAGGTAGATAAAGTTTTCGACTCCTTTGGTCCCTTCGGTCTGTTCGGGGAAGGAGTTTCGGTGCAGGGAAATAAACAGGTCGGCATCGGCCTCGTTGGCCATGCGGGCTCTGTCATTCAGGGGGACAAAGACGTCGGTGCTGCGGGTCATCAGCACGTCCACCCCTTGAGCCCGAAGCGCTCGTTCCACCGCCAGCGCCAGTCGCAGGTTGTCGTCCTTTTCCAGGCGTCCCTCAAACTGGGCGCCGTTGTCCCATCCGCCGTGGCCGGCGTCCACCACAATCAGCAGGTTGGCTGGAGATTCCATGCAGGCATCACGTTCCCTTCGGATTGATGTAGTGCCGAAAAACTTTGACATTATCAGGCAAATAAGATATACTATTAAAGCAAAACTGCTTAAAAGCCAAATTTTCGGCTACTACATTATAGTAAAACTTATAAAAAATGTGATTCAAATTCCAACCGAGCTGCATTCCCGCCTGTCCTTAACCGGAAGCGCGCAGGCGGTTGGTTTTGTGTTTACGGGAGCTTGGGAGAGGTGAAATGGAGATGAAAAAAATTCGCATTGCCTGCCGGGAAAGCGTTTTGGCGGTGGCGCAGGCTCAAGTGGTGATGCAGGCCATTCGGGATTACGACCCCCTGGTGGTACCGGAACTGGTGGTGTGTAAAACCCCTGCCGACAAGCTCTCGCACCTTCCCAGATTGCCGTTCAGCCTGGAAAAAGCCCACCTGCCGGTGCTGGAAGAGCAGTTGCGCTCCAACCAGGCGGATCTTGTGGTGCACCAGCTTCAGGATTTGCCTTTTGACGAAAATCCCGACTTCCCCATCGTGGCGGTGGGCCGGCGGATGGAACCCGGCTACGCCCTTGTCATTTCATCCAAGCGGCAGGAGCCGGACTTTTCCCGGCCGGTGGGAGTGGCCGGCAAGCGGCAAAGAATTCAGATGGCAAAGCTCTATCCAAACTGGAAGGCCGCCATCGTCAACGGAGATCTGCCCGCCTGCCTTTCGGTTTTGGAGTCGGGGGTGTACGGCGGATTGGTTCTGCCCGCCGCTTCCGTGACGGCGACCTATCACCAGGATCAAATCTTTCAAGTTTTCCCCCTCAATCAGATGACCCCCGCCTGCTGTCAGGGCATTATTGCCGTCCAGGGCAGGGCGGGGGAGCCGGTCAATTTCCTCATCGGATTCCACAATGTGGACGCCTGGGACATGGCTTTGGCGGAGCGAGCCTTTGGCAAAGCCATGGGAGGGGACGGGACCGACTCCCCTATGGCCGCCGCGGTGGCCACCATTAAAGACAACACCCTTACCATTCAAGGGCTGCTCATTGACCACAAAGGGAAAATGTGGGAGGGAATTCTTTCGGGCAAGCGGGAGGATGCCGTCCAACTGGGAGCTGCCCTGGCCACCCGCCTCAAACTCAACGCCGCAGGACCAAAACCTCCCAAAAGTTACGACGACTGATGTCGGAGGAACACTATGAATCTTTCGCAAGCGTTAAACAATATCAAACCGCCCTGCCAAAAGTCCATGGAGGAAGCCCAACACCACTGGGACCGCGTTCTCAAGCCCTTGGACAGCCTGGGGCAACTGGAAAAGCACCTGATAAAAATCGCCGGCATGACCGGCAGCTCCCAATTTGACCTTTCCAAAAAGGCTGTGGTGGTGTTCTGCGCCGACAACGGCGTGGTGGCCCAGGGCATTTCCCAAACAGGGAAAGAAGTGACGGCGTTGGTGGCTGAAAACTTCACCAAAGGACAAGCCTGCGTCTGCCACATTGCCAAAATTGCCGGCGCGGACGTCATTCCCGTGGACATCGGCATTGACAGCGACAAGAGCATTCCCGGCGTGCTGGACCGGAAAATTGCCAAAGGCACCAAAGATTTTACCAGGGAGCCCGCAATGACCAAACAGGAGGCTACCGCCGCGTTGGAAGTGGGCGTCAACTTGGCTCTGGAGCTGGCGGAACAGGGTTATCGCTTGCTGGCGACGGGCGAAATGGGCATTGGCAACACCACCACCTCCTCGGCGCTGGCCGCCGTGATGCTGGGGCTTCCGGTCCGCCAGGTAACAGGTCGGGGCGCAGGGCTTTCCGACGAGGGGTTGGCCCGCAAGGTGGCGGTCATCGAGAAAGGCATTGCCCTGCATGCTCCCGACCCTAAGGACCCTTTGGGACTTTTGTCCGCTTTGGGCGGATTTGACATTGCGGGAATGGCGGGGCTTTGCATCGGCTGCGCCGCCATCGGCCTTCCGGTGGTGCTGGACGGCCTCATTTCCTGCGTGGCGGCTCTGCTGGCGGTGGAGTTCAACCCACTGGTTCGCCACTACCTTCTCCCCTCTCACCTTTCCGCCGAGCCCGCCGGCGCTCTGTTGCTGGAGCGTCTGGGGCTAAAGCCTCTTCTTTCCGCCGGCATGAAGGTGGGGGAAGGCACCGGCGCTGCGGCTACCTTTCCTCTTTACGATATGGCGCTATCCATTTACAACGATATGCCAAGATTTGACGACACCGTCATCGTGCCGTATCGGCGGTATTCCAGCACTTGATGAACACTAAATGATAGATTTCGGAGGTATCGGCCGTGCTGGTACTGCTGTACGGCGGCTCCGCATGCGGCAAAAGCGCCATGGCGGAGGATGTTTGTGTTAGTTTTGGAGGCGAAAGGCTCTACATAGCCACCATGCGCCCCTGGGGCAACGACGCGCAGGAGCGGATTGCCCGTCACCGCACCCTTCGGGCGGATAAGGGGTTTGACACCCTGGAGCATTACCAGACGCTGCAAACCCTTCCTCTGTCCAAACATTACAACACCCTGTTGCTGGAATGTGTAGGCAATTTGACGGCCAATATCCTGTTTGAAGGGCAAATACCGCCCCATCAGGTAATCGACGAGGTGCTGGATGGGACGAAATGGCTGCTGCGGCAGGTTCCCCATCTGGTGTATGTAACCAACGACATCTTTTCGGACGGCATTGCCTATCCGGAAGAGACAAGCCTTTACCAGCGCTGCATAGCCCAAATCAACCGGGAACTGGCGCAACTGGCCGACGTGGTGGCGGAAGTGGTGTGCGGCCTTGCCATCTACCACAAAGGAGGAGGACTGCTGCCGTGATACAAAGCCTATGGAGCGGCTTCTGCACCGCCTTTTCCATGTATTCCATTCTGCCGGTGCCCCCGGCCCGATGGCACAAAGACAGCATGCGGTACGCCTTTTGCTTCTTTCCTTTGGTGGGGGTAGCGGTGATGTTGCCCGCTTTACTTTGGCAGCACCTTACATTTCGATATAAAATTTCTTCCGGGCTGTTTGCCGCCGTCGCAACCCTGCTGCCCCTTGTCATGAGCGGCGGTATCCACATGGACGGCTTTTTGGATACGGTGGACGCTCTTTCCAGCCATGCCGCCCAGGAAAAGAAGCTGGAAATCATGTCGGACCCCCACATGGGCGCCTTTGGCGTGATGGGCTGTGGCCTCTACCTTTTGCTTAGTTTCGGCTTGTGGAGCCAGGTCTACGCCACGCCGCGGCTGATGCTCTTTCCCACGGTGGGGTATGTGCTCTCCCGCTCCCTCAGCGGCTGGGGAGTGGTTCATTTCCCCTGCGCCAAAACCTCCGGGCTGAATTACTTCTTTTCCGGCGGAGCATCCCGCCTGGGGGCATCCCTCTGCTGCGGAGGAGGAGCGGCGCTCTCCCTGGGCTTCCTTCTTTGGCTGGAGCCTTTCTGGGGAGCTATCAACGCCATCCTCTGCTTTGGGTATGTCGCCGTCCACAAAAGAATGGCGATGCGGGAATTTGGCGGCAACACCGGCGACCTTTCGGGGTTCCTTTCCCAAAACATCGAGCTGCTCACCCTGCTGGTGGCAGCCATTGGAGGAATTGTTTCATGAAGCTACTGGTGGTGGGGGGAGCGGCACAAGGCAAACTGGATTATGTCAGGCATCGGTATGCCCCCCGGCGCATTGTGGACGGCGGCTCCTGCCCGTTGGAGGAAGCCTTTTCAGGCGATGCTCTCAACCACTTTCACCTGCTGGTCCGCCGCCTGATGGCGGAAAACCGCGACCCTGTCGAGTTTGTGGAGCATGCTCTGGAACCTTTGGAACACTGGATGATTCTCTGTGACGAAGTGGGCAGCGGCGTTGTGCCCATCGATGTGTTCGAGCGGCAATGGCGGGAGCAGGTGGGGCGAATTTGCTGCATTCTGGCGCAAAAAGCGGACCAGGTGGAGCGACTTTGCTGCGGCATTGCCCAGCGACTAAAATAAGATGTTAAGGGGAACTTGCCGTTGACTTACTCCATTGCACTGATTCGCCACGGAAAGACGGTGGAAAACCTCAGAGGCGCCTATGTGGGGCGGCTAGACCCCCCTCTTTGCCCGGAAGGGCGGGCGGAGCTTGCCGGTCGGATACTTTTCTGTCCGCAGATGGTGATTTCCAGCCCCTTGCGGCGGTGTCTGGAAACGACCGCTCTTTTATTTCCACAATGCGAGCCCCTCATCCTTGCCGATTTGCAGGAACGGGACTTTGGCGAACTGGAAGGGCTGACCCACGGGGAAATCATCCAAAAGCCGGGATTTGAAGACTGGGGAATGGATGCTTCCCGCATGCCGTTTCCCGGTGGGGAGGAAGAGGATGTCTTCCGCATACGGTGTGTCCGGGGCTTTGAGCAGGTGCTGGCTTTGATGGAGCAGCACCAAGCGAAGTCCTGCGCCGTCATCACCCATGGTGGGGTGATGATGTCCATTTTGGCGCACCTGTTCCCCCTCTCTTCCTTTTTCGACTGGCAGGCAGGCTGCGGCTGCGGTTGGCTGCTGACACAGCGGGACGGTTCCTTTGAGGCGCAGCCTTTGCCGCTGGAATAAGTGGTTCTAGAGGTTACAAGAATTGAGGGCTGGCGACCGGAATTTTTCGCGCTGCAGTCCGCAACTAAGCTGTGAAAATACCGCCCTCATCGGGGCGATGAAGGAGTGCCTGTAGATGAAGAGCATAATGATATTGCTGGACGGAATTCAGGATCAGGCTTACGAAGAGCTGGGGGGAAAAACGCCCCTTCAGGCGGGAGGAAGAGAATCTTTCGCCCAATTTGAACGGGAAAGCGCCACCGCCCGTTTCATCACTTCGGTGCCGGGCCGGGAGACGGACACCCTGATTTGCACCCTCATGTTGTTGGGCGTAAAGGAAGCGGAACTTCCCACCGGTCGCTCCAGCCTGGAGGCTTTGGCGGAAAACTTCCCCTTTGAGCGGGAGGACCTGATTCTGCGGTGCAGCTTTATCAAGGTCGACCAGGAAAACCGCATTGAGGACCCCTGCTGCACGCCTCCGGAGGAAATTGCAAAGGCTCTGATGGAGGAAGTCATAGCAAGGCACCAGACTCCTCTCCAGCGGATTGGCGGCTACAAATGCCTGCAGTGCGTGCCGAAGGGCAACCAGTGGCTGCAGGGGTTCGACGCACACCCGGCCCACGACTGCACCGGCTGGCGGATTCAAGACGCCGTTCCGTCCGGCAATCAACTGGCGGAGCAGATGGCGGCCACCACCCTCGCCTTATTGGAACGGTACCGGCCCTACACCGTCCTCAACTGGGCGCCTTCCGCCTATGAGGAGCTGCCGTCCTTCCGGCAGCTTTGGGGAATGACTGGCAGCATGGTGACCAAGACGCTGGTGCTGGAGGGAATCGCCCGGGCCATGGAAATGGACTGCCCTGCGGTGGAAGGCGCCACCGGGGACACCGATACCAACCTGATGGCAAAGGCCGACGCCACCCTGAAGCTGCTGGATCAGAAAGATTTTGTGCTGCTCCACGTCGGCGGCACCGACGAGGCCACCCACCGGCACAACCCGGTGGAAAAGGCCGAGTTCATCACCCGGATTGACCGGGAGCTGCTCCGGCCCATTGTGGAAGGCTGCCCCAACGGCACCCGCATCATGCTCACCAGCGACCACTGGGCGCTGTGCAGCACTTCCGGCCATACCGACGACCCCGTCCACGCCTATCTGTGGGAAAAGGGCGCTTTGCATCAGGGGGATTTCGGCACCCTTTCGGGCAACGCGGCCATCAAGCTTCTCTGCGGCGACAAATGGTAATTTCCTTGATATGGAAAAGGAGCCTTCCGCTCGGAAGGCTCCTTTTATTCTGCCGAAACTTTGCGAATGGTTTCCAGTGTTTCCTTAATGGTGTCGATGGGGTTTCCGTTTTTGGAAATTTTGACGGCCAGATAGGGCCTTGCGCCGGCGTTGACCATTACCCGGCCTTTCATGGCGGCCGCCACTCCGGCGGCCTGCTTCATGTTCAGCTCTTGGGGGTAGAAGAGAATCTTGTCGTCCTTCTGGCTGATTTCCTTAAAGCCCAGCAGAGAGGCCGTGTTGCGGACCAGGGCCACCTCCACCAGCCCCGCCACGGCATCGGGCGGGTCTCCAAAGCGGTCGATCAGCTCGTCGTTGAGGTCCAGCACGTCCTCCGGCGTCTGTACGGCGGCGATTTTCTTGTAGATTTCGATGCGCTGGCTGAGATTTTCGATGTAACTTTCGGGGATGTGGGCGTTGATTTGAAGATCGATCATGCACTCCACAGGGGGCTTGACTTCCTGATTGCCCGTCTCCTCGCTGACCGCCTCGCTGAGCAGCTTGAGGTACAGGTCGTAACCCACCGCCTCCATGTGGCCGTGCTGCTGGGCGCCCAAAAAGTTGCCAGCCCCCCGGATTTCCAAATCCCGCATGGCGATGCGAAATCCGGAGCCGAAGGTGGTAAACTCCCGAATGGCGGCCAGTCGCTTGGTGGCGACGTCGGAAAGG
>JAKPGH010000260.1 GCA_029550985.1 Bacillota bacterium | reverse complement strand
CGCGTCGCAAATATGGGTGTCCTGGTTCAACCACGGCGACATCCACTCCGCCAGTCGTTGGTTGTAATCGCCGTATTCCGACGCATCCCGCATAAAGCGAATCCTATCCGGCCCCCACCGAAACATCATGACAAACCTACTCCCTTCCGCGGAACGATGATTCGCCCTTCTTCGGTTTCCAGAAAATCCACCTTCACCTGATAGAGCAATTGGATGAGCTCCTCCGTCAGCGCCTGGTCCGCTTTTCCCCACGCCGCCACCCGGCCGTCGGACAGAGCCAGCACCCGGTGGGAAAAGGTCAGGGCGTGTTGCGGGTTATGGGTGGACAGCAGAACGGTGTAGCCCTTGTCCGCCAATTGGCGCACCCGCTGCAACACCCGCAGCTGGTTGCCGTAATCCAAGGCGGAAGTGGGCTCGTCCATCACCAAAATATCCGCCTGCTGGGCAATGGCCCGCGCCACCAGCACCAGCTGCTGTTCGCCGCCGCTGAGGTGGGCAAAATTGCGGTTTGCCAGATGGGCTACCCCCAGCCATTCCATCGCCTGCTCCGCTTGGGTGATCTGCCTTGCCTTTGGTTGGGTAAAAGGGGATAAGTGATGGGTGGTGCCCATCAGAACCGTGTCCAGCACCGAATAACCGAAGGTGGGGCGGTGAATTTGGGGGATATAGGCAATCCGGTCGGCCAACTGTCGCCGGGAAAGGGAGCGGATTTCGTCGCCGTCCACCGCAATCCTGCCCGTATAGTCCGAATAGATGCCCAGAATGCAGCGGAACAGGGTGCTTTTTCCCGCGCCGTTGGGGCCGACAACGGAGAGAAACTCCCCTCGTTCGGCGGAAAAGGAAACATCCCTTAACACCTCCCGACAGCGAAAGGAAAAGGAGAGATTCCGAACCTCCAGTTTCAAAGGATATGCTCCTTTCTGGTCAACAGGTAGAGGAGAAACGGCGCGCCCACAAAGGCGGTCAGGATGCCGATGGGAATCTCCGTTGCCAGCAGGTTGCGGGAGATATTGTCGGCCAGCAGCAAAAATATGGCCCCAAACAGAATGGAACAGGGCAGGAGATGGCAGAAGTTGTTGCCGACCAGCCGCCGGCACAAATGGGGGATGACCAGCCCCACCCAGCCGATCATGCCGCTGGCGGCAACGCTGGCGGCGGTGATGACCGTGGCGCTTGCAATCACCGCCAAACGCAGCCGCCGGGTGTCCACCCCGATGGCGCGGGCTTCCTCCTCTTCCAGCGTCAGCACATTGATGCGCCAGCGAAGCAACAACAGAGGCACAAGCCCTATCAACATGGGAACGGCGGCCAGGCTGACGTCCCTCATTTTGGCTCCGGACAGGCTGCCCATGAGCCAATAGGTGATGGCGGGCAGCTCGTCGGTCGGGTCCGCCACCAGCTTCAGATAGGATGTGCCTGCGTTGAAAAGGGAACCGATCATAATGCCCGCCAGCAACATTCCCGTTATGGGGTTGCCCCGCATCCGCTGCCCAATGAGGCAGACCATGCCCACCGTCGTCAGGCTGGAACCAAAGGCGAAGATGGTGATATAGTAACTGCCCAGCCCCAACAGAATGGCCAGCGCCGCGCCAAAGCAGGCGCCGGAAGATGCTCCCAGAATATCTGGCGCCGCCATGGGATTTTGGAATACGCTCTGATAGGTAGCGCCGGCGGCGGACAGACAGGCGCCCACCAAACAGGCCAGCAGGATGCGGGGCAGGCGGACGTTGAGCACCACGGTCTCCATGTTGGGAGTCCAGGTGGGCGTGATGGGAAACCATCGGCCGAGCAAAATATGTACCACTTCTTTGAGCGGCACGTCGTACCGCCCCAGCACAAAGGAAAACAGGAACAGGACCGCCAGCAAAATTAACAACACGATTTCAAAAAACTTGCCTCGCCGGGATTCGCTGTACCGGCAGAGCCAAATTTTTGTTTTTGCCATTTCAATTTGCCCTCCCGTCCATGTTTTCCTTCGAACGTAACGATGCGCAATAGCTCCATCCGACAACGCGGGCTAGTCCATATATATGACATGCTTTGCCAATCCATTCCCAGCCCACATCACCGGAAGCCGTTCATCTCCACCGGCATAAACAAACGGCATAGCCGAACAAACGACCATGCCGAAACAATCCATTTGACATCCAACGGGTGGATTTTGCCTTGCCGCTACTCGGAAATGGAGGGCAGGTTGCTTAAGTTGGTGCCGTGTGCCGGGTCGGGCAGAGCCCGCAGATACTCGGTGCCTTGATTGACCGCCACCGCCACTCCTCGAATTTTGTTTTGTTTGGCAAGCTCTACGCCTTGGGCTTTGGTCACCTTCATCCCGTTGGAAAGCTGATAGCCGGTGATTTTTCCCGATTTTTTAATCAGCCCGACAATCTCCAGAGCGGAAGCGTCGGGCGTGGGCGTGTATTGATTGATATTGGGCGGCAAATTCTGATAAATCTGGTTCATGCGCGTATCATCCTTTCCAAAAGGCTTGTCTGGAAGCCGGTTTGTCCTCGGCGGCGAATAGCCCTGTGGCTATTGTCCGCCCAAATGGCGGCTTCTATTCGCGCAATCACAAAGCAACCGGCTTCGGAAAACAAAGCCGGTTGCGCATCGGAAAATCAGTTTTATTGATGGGATATCAGCTTTTCCTCCCACTTGGAAGCCTGAAATCCCACCAAGACAAAGGACTCCCCAATTAACAGAGGGCGCTTGACCAGCATCCCGTCGGAGGCCAGCAGAGAAATCCGTTCCTGTTCGCTCATGGTGGGCAGTTTGTCCTTCAGGGCAAGTTCCCGGTAACGCATGCCGCTGGTGTTGAAGAACCGAGCGCTGTCCAGGCCACTTTTGGCAATCCACTCCTCCAGTTCGGCGGCGGTGGGGTTTTGCGCTTTGATGTTCCGCGGGGTGTAGGCAATCCCTTTTTCCTCCAGCCAGCGCTGGGCTTTGGCACAGGTGGAGCAGCCGGGATAACAAAGAAACAACAGATTCATAGATACGCCTCCTCATTATACCTGCATTTAGTATAATATGGATGTCTCATCGACGCAAGGTATGGGGGGATTTGGTGCTATTCGATATTGACTTTCGAATCGATTCCGCGATACACTTAACCTAATAAAACAGTGTGTTTCCGTTCGAATAGAAACCTCTTGAACGAGCCGTGTGGGGTAAATTGGATGAAGCCCTTGACAAAAATTTTGGCGTTTGTTTTCGCTGTGATGCTGTTGTGGAGCGGTATGACGGTGCCCGTTTTGGCCGCCCCTTCCCAGACCTATTCCATCCGCGATTTTGAGCAGAACAACCGGGAAGTGGCAGAACTGGCCGAAGCGTTGGAAAATAAAGACGGCATCACCATCCTTTACCCCACCAAAACAGGGGAGAATTTTCAGCAGTTGGCCACCATTGTCCCCGAGACGCTGCGAACCCTGGATGAGGCCCTTGCCGCCGTCACCCCCTCTTTGGTCCGCAAGGTTTCCTCCTATTATTATGAGCTGAACAAGCGCAGGCTCACCTTTGAATATGTCCATGCCGATATGCGGGGGCCTTATGGGGAACATCCCCAGTCGGAGGTGCAGGTGGGGGGCTTCAACCGCTACACTTCCCGTATTCGGCTCTTCATTCCCAACCCGGGAGAGCAGGGCGTGGCCACGGGAGACAACCCCCTTACCGTCACCCACGAGTTTGCCCACGCCTTTCACTACATGCTCACCGACCGGTACGGTTATATTTCGATGGAAAGGCGCTGGCTGGAGCTGATGGAAGGGTACTCCTTTGCTCCCGAGCGTGTGAACAAAAAGGTGTTTGTTTCCGAATATGCCGCCACCGAATACGACGAGGACTTTGCCGAAACCTTTGCCCATGCCTTTGTCTGCAACCGGCCGGGACTGGGAATTTCCAACCGCTTTTTCCGGCAGATGGGAAAGACCAAGGTGGTCACTCCCCTTGGCAAAAAGGTGGCTTATATTGAGCAGCTTCTAAAGCTTACCATGCCGGATAATCAGGAGATGCTGGAAAACTATCGCCTGGTATACAGCACTCCCGTTTCCACCACCGCCGCCGGGCTGCGGCTTTCGGGACCCCACCTTTTGTTTATCAACATGCCGGAACCCCGCCTGGTGCCTATGACCCTGCTGCGCAATTTGCTGGTCAGCGAGAAAAGTACCGTATGGTTCCCCAGTTTGGGCGGGTGGTACTGTCAGGACCTTTACGGCAACCATCTGGTGCTGTTCCCCGAGGGCACCTACGGCAATCCCGGCAAGAATTTGATGGAGTACAAGGAAGAGCTGGACGCCAAATATGCCGAAGATTTGGCCCAAGCCCAACTGCTCAAACAGGAGCGGGAAGAGGAGCGGGCTGAGCTGACCGCCCGGACGCAACAGCCGGCGGAGAAAGAAAAAGAGCCGGAGCCGGAACCAAAGGACGGCGGAACCTTGTTGCGAACTTTGCCTTCCGTAGCCTAGAAGCCTTTGAATTCGCCAGGAGCCTTCCGATGGAAGGCTCCTTCTTGTCTGTTAATCGAGCGGGTTCGATATGGTAGGAACAATTGGGAACCGGCACCTTCTTCTTATACATTGCCTTTGAACGAATTTTCAGATATAATAAAAACGTTAAGAAAAAATAGATTACAGGGACGGAGGAAATGGTGAATATGGCGGAGAAAAAAGGCGTACAGTCCGCTGAGCAACAGGACAAGAAAAAGGCGTTGGAAACAGCGATTGCCAATATCGAGCGGGCCTACGGCAAGGGCGCAGTGATGAAGCTGGGCCAGACTTCCGTGCTGAATGTGGAGGCGATTTCCACCGGTTCCCTTTCTTTGGATATCGCTCTGGGCATCGGCGGAGTACCCCGGGGCCGGATTGTGGAAATTTTCGGGCCGGAAAGTTCCGGTAAAACCACGGTGGCCCTTCATATTGTGGCGGAAGCCCAGCGGGCGGGGGGCGAGGCGGTGTTCATCGACGTGGAACACGCCCTGGACCCCGTCTATGCCAAGGCTCTGGGCGTGAACATTGATTCGCTACTGGTTTCCCAGCCCGACACGGGCGAGCAGGCCATGGAAATCTGCGAGGCGCTGGTCCGCTCCGGCGCCGTGGACGTGGTGGTGGTG